>CBINHQ010000623.1:0-1504 GCA_966250475.1 uncultured Chitinophagaceae bacterium | reverse complement strand
GAGCGCCAGACAGCCGAGGAACTCGCAAGACAACTCGGTGTCTGCGATGAGATTCGTTTCGTTGGAAAGCAGGAACAGATGGAGGACATACTCGCGATCGCCGATCTCTTTCTGCTCACATCGGAATACGAGAGCTTCGGACTCGCCGCACTCGAGGCAATGGCAGCAGGAGTGCCCGTGATATCAACCAATGCGGGCGGTCTCAGCGAGATTAATGTGGAAGGTGTAACGGGATTTATGGCAAATGTGGGTGATGTGGAAACGATGAGCAAGCGTGCACTCGAAATACTTCAGCACGATAAGACCTTGAAGCAATTCAGGCACCGCGCATCAGATCATGCAAAAAAGTTCGACATTTCAACGATCGTCCCGGTATACGAGGCACTCTACGAAAGGTTCCTCTGATCAATTAACTAATTAGCTAATTAGTTAATTAGTTAATTAGCTAATTACTTCCTAAGCCAATGCTCAGGATTCACATTCTTATTCTCATCCATCAGCATGAAGTCGACCTGACCGTTTGCACCATCTTGTGAATAGCCAACCTTGCCAATCACTTGTCCGGTACTCACAGTTGCGCCTTTCCTCACAGATACTCCTGAAAGATTACTGTAGGTTGTGAAGTATTTCCCGTGTCTCAAAACGATCGCCACACCATCACCATAATTATGAATGGCGGCAACTTCTCCGTCGAACACTGCCTTCACTGGCCCGCCCGCATTCGTGGCGATGGTGACGCCAGGATTATTGTCGCGGATATTTGTTCCTTCAATTGTGTATGGACCGAAGTGTATCGACACGAATCCATTGTCGACCGGCCATGGAATCTTGCCCTTATTCAATTCAAACTTACTGTTGAGCGCCACGTCGGCCGCATTGAGGTTGAGGTAACTCTCGTTCTTCTTCACTGCAGGCTTGGTAGTTGCAGCCGTGCTTGTCTTCGTATCCGCTGGCTTAGTTACACCTGCAGCTTCATTCTTCTTCGCTTCGGCCGCAGCCTTTGCCTCTGCTTCCTTCTTCGCAGCTTCTATTTCCCTGCGGATGATCGCGGCAATAGCATTCTGAATATCCCTGTCACGTTTCTTCTTTGCAGCGATTTGCTTTTGAAGATCCTTCTCCTGAGATTTCAGTCGTGATACCACCGCATCCTTTTCCTTTCTCTGTTCTGCGAGTACATTGCGTTCTTCCACCTGCTCCTTCAAAGCGGCATTCTTCTGTTCCTTTCTAGCGAGTTGCTGCTTCTGCCTCTTGGCGATCAGGTCCTGTGTCTCGAGAATGGTCTTCACCTGATTCTCCCTGTATTTCCTGTAGCTCTTCAGATATGCTATCCTGCGTAGGGCATCGTTGAAACTGGTAGCCGAGAAAATGACGTTCACATAGTCGTAGCTGCTGCGGTTCTTGTAAGCGTATACCACCGTTTTCGCGTATTGATCCTTCAACGTATCAACCTGACGCTGCAGGCGGTAAATCTCGAGATTGCTCAGGTAAATATCATCATCGAGCA
>CBINHQ010000622.1:0-1509 GCA_966250475.1 uncultured Chitinophagaceae bacterium | reverse complement strand
CTTGCGGTGAACCTCGAGGAGAATGATCAGCGTCAGCCGATACCGTATGTGATACCTCCGGGCATTCGCAGACAGGAGCAGCTTAGCAATAACAATGTGCAGTTGCTTCAGAATGAGCAATCGCTCAGCATTCAGTTCTGTGGATTGGAAAGGGGTAAGTCGAGAGGTGTGTTCAAGACAATGAACCTTGACATGCGCCAGTTCGGACGTTTGCAGATGTTCATTCACGCAGAAGGGCAGGGAAGCACCAATGCGATCGATGATAACTCACTCACTGCGATTGTGAGAATAGGAAATGATTTCCAGGGCAATTATTATGAAGTGAGAATTCCGTTGAAGAAGACGGAGTGGTTCGATACTGATAGTTTCAGGATTTGGCCGGAGGTGAATAATCTTGACTTTGATTTGAACGACCTCACGAAACTGAAATCGCGAAGAAACAGTCTGGGCATTCCTCCGTCCGATTATTACAGCGAGACGCAAGCCGATGGCAGATCGTTTGGAATTTTTGGGAATCCGAACCTCGGTGAGGTCCGCGGAATTTTGTTAGCCGTGGAAAACACGACGAGAGAAACGGCGTGCGCGGAGGTCTGGTTTAATGAGCTGAGGTTCTCTCACCTTGATGAGAAGGGTGGATGGGCCGCGTTGGGGCGACTCGATATTCAGCTTGCAGACTTGGGAAGCATTACGCTGGCAGGTACGGCGCGATCACGAGGGTTTGGAACACTCGAGCAAAGAGTGAATGAGCGAAGCCGTGAAGACCTTTACACATTCGACCTTTCAGCTTCAATCGATGCGGGTAAATTGCTGCCGAAGGAACTTGGAATCACCATTCCAGTGTATGCAAACATTAGTCGCCAGTCGAGTACGCCGGAATACGATCCTTATGACCTCGACATAAAGCTGAAGGATAAACTGAATGATGCGCCTGGAAAGAATGAGCGTGATTCGATACGCAACAATGCGCAGGATGTGACGACCATCAAGACGATCAATTTCACGAATGTGAAGAAATTGAAGACGGATGGCAAGCGACCGAAGGTGTGGAGTCTCTCCAATCTCGACTTCAATTATTCGTACATCAGTACGGAGCGGCACAATCCGTTGATCGAAAGTGAAGAGCTAAGGAGAACCCGGGCGGCGGTTGGTTATAATTATGCGCCGCAGCCCAAGTATATTGAACCTTTCAAGCGACTGATAAAGTCTAATTCGAAATGGCTGACCTTTATCAAGGACATCAATTTTAATTACATTCCTTCGCAGCTTTCGTTCCGTGCGGACCTGTTCAGGCAATTTGGCGCCACGAGGTTAAGAAACCCTGGTGGTGGACCATACAAGATTCCGGAGACTTACAACAAGTACTTTACTTTCGACAGGTACTACATTTTGCAGTGGGACTTCACGCGCTCGAGATCGCTGACGTTGGACTTTACTGCGACTAATTACGCACGAATTGATGAGCCGTTTGGAAGGATTGATACGAGAGAAGAGAAGGATTCAATCAGGAAG
>CBINHQ010000621.1:0-1519 GCA_966250475.1 uncultured Chitinophagaceae bacterium | reverse complement strand
CTCGATAAGGTTGAAGGCGGTATGTTCAACGATGACTGGGACTTTGTGATCGATAATTACCTAGCCGGAGCAAATGATCCATACATCATCGACAGCATTGGCAGCCTTGCGGCAGGGTCTGTCACCACAGAGCCGATGGAGTTCCTCACCATCACAGAACTGCCCGCGGAAAAACCCATGGCAATGATTCCGCCTCCGCAAAAGAAACCAGAAGTTAAGACCGTGACTCCACCGAAAGAACCCAAGATCAGGACGGTGACGCCACCAATAGAAGAGACCATACCAATAATTAATCCCCCCACGATCGAAGAAAAATACAGCGCAAGAAAGAAGATATTGGCCCTCGAGATTCCCGTGAGTGGTGATTCCATCGAGATTCGTTTTTACGACAACGCGGAAATCGACGGCGATTCCATCTCACTCTTCCTGGGCGACAAACTGATCTTCTCGCACATCAGACTCACCGGCTCACCTTACACTATTCATCTTCCGGTAAATGAACTGGATGAGGTCACGGAACTAACCATGGTTGCTGAAAACCTTGGCACCATTCCGCCCAACACTTCCTACATGGTGGCGGTAGTTAATGATATTCGATACGAGGCGAGGCTGGAGAGTAATGAGGGAGCCAGCGCCATGGTGAGGTTGGTGAAAACTAATTAGCTAATTGATTAATTAGTTAATTAGTTAATGCAACCAAAACCGCAAAATGATCAGAAGCATATCGTCCTTTCCACGTCTGTGAGATGGATGCATGCTTCTTTACCTTCCATTCACCCTTCACAAAAATATGGTCGATGGCGAGGTCGCTGATCTCCTTCGGGCCGAAGGCTGTAAATGTTCCATCCGGACCGTAATGCGGAGTCTCCGATAATTCCTTCGTGTCGGTGAGGTGAAGAGGATTGGATTTATCCGTGATGATCTTTATCGGCTCATCCTTTTCATCTGAATTGAAATCACCCATCACGATTGATGGCGAATCTCCAGCGATGTCCTTTACTTTCTGAAGAATGATCTTCGCGCTTTCCGCCCTTGCCTTTTTACCAATGTGATCGAAATGCGTATTGAAGATGTAGAATACTTTTCCTGTCTTCTTGTCCTTTGCCTTTGCCCAAGTTACGATGCGTGTGATTGCCGCATCCCAGCTCTTGCTACCGGGAACGGTTGGCGTCTCCGATAACCAAAATGTCTCTGTCTTTTGCACTGCAATTCTTGATGTATCATAGAATATCGCGCAGTACTCGCCCTTTTGTTTTCCATCATCCCTGCCACCACCTACATGTCTGTAGCCAGGCAAGCGTTCTTCAAGATCGACCATCTGCATGTGCAATGCTTCCTGCACGCCAAGAATGTGAACATCGTGAAACTTTATCTGCGAAGCCACAAGATCCTTGCGGTATGGCCACGCATTCATGCTATCTGATGCAATGTTCAGCCTGATATTAAATGACATCACATTCAAGTCCTGCGCCATAGTCACTACAGAGCTAAACAACAAAGCCAAAGAAATAAGAACCCT
>CBINHQ010000620.1:0-1527 GCA_966250475.1 uncultured Chitinophagaceae bacterium | reverse complement strand
GATTGCACGGAATACACGGATTCAAAATATCCGTGTGCATCCGTCAAATCCGTCTCAATCCGTGTCCCCAAAAAAATCCGTGCGCATCCGCCAAATCCGTCTCAATCCGTGTCCCCCAAAAAATCCGTGTCCAAAAATTCTAAATCCATCAACCCCCAAAACCCTCTCATGCTCTTACTCGGCATCGACATCGGCACATCTTCCATCAAAGCATCCGTGGTGAATCCCACTACAAGAAAGATTGTTGCCTCTGCATCGTTTCCCGAAACCGAATCCGAAGTCATTGCTCCCAATCCCGGTTGGGCCGAACAAAGCCCAGACCAGTGGTGGGAACACGTGGAGCAGGCGATACTCAAATGCCATGCAACCGAAACCTACAACCCGATGGATATTGCCGCAATAGGCATTGCTTACCAGATGCACGGACTCGTGTTGGTCGATAAGGATCAGCACGTGTTGAGGAACTCGATTATCTGGTGCGACAGCAGGGCAGTGAGCATTGGCGATGCAGCTTTCGAGAAGATAGGAGAAGAAAAATGCCTGGAGCATTTGCTGAACTCACCGGGAAACTTCACCGCTTCGAAACTTGCTTGGGTGAAGGAGAACGAGCCTGCGGTTTACAAAAAGATTCACAAGATCATGCTGCCTGGTGATTATATCGCGATGAAGATGACGGGAGAAATCACGACTACTGTCTCCGCATTATCCGAAGGAATCTTCTGGGACTTCAAGCTCAATCGCGTGTCGGAAGACATCATGGAATATTTTGGATTTGATGATTCCATGTTGCCGGGAATACAACCAATCTTCACTTCGCACGGAGAGTTGAAGGAATCGGTAGCATCGAGACTTTCACTAAGGAAAGGAATTCCTGTATCATACAAGGCGGGCGATCAACCCAACAACGCATTTTCGCTGAATGTGATGAAGCCGGGTGATATCGCGGCAACTGCAGGAACCTCGGGAGTGATCTATGGAATTACGGAGGAATTGGGATACGACAGGCAATCGAGGATCAACAGTTTCGCGCATGTGAATTATGAAGAAGAGAGGAGAAGGATCGGCGTGTTGCTTTGCATCAACGGAGCAGGAATCTTCAACCGTTGGATAAAGCAGATCGCGGGATTCAATTATACTTACGAAAGATTGAACTCAGCAGCAGCAAAAGTTTCAATCGGCTCAGAAGGCCTTTCAGCATTCTCATTCGGCAATGGTGCAGAGAGAATGCTCGGCAACAAGTTGGTGGGTGCGAGTTTTTCGAATCTTGATTTCAATGTACACGGCATTGCTCACATGGCGCGTGCGGTGCAGGAGAGTGTGGCGTTTGCATTTCGGTATGGGCTCGATATCATGAGGGAGAATGGCTTTCATCCCACTGTCGTCAGGGCATCAAAGACAAACATGTTTCTCAGCGATGTCTTCACACAAGCGTTTGCCGGAGTTTCAAATCTTTCTGTGGAGTTTTACGAAGGTGATGGAAGCTACGGAGCCGCCATGGGCGCGGGCATTGGTGCGGGACTTTTTGCG
>CBINHQ010000619.1:0-1536 GCA_966250475.1 uncultured Chitinophagaceae bacterium | reverse complement strand
ACAGGTGAATGTCTAAACCCGCTCTTCTTCGGCCTTCCCCTGACTGATCACGTTGCCCCCACCATTTCAAAGCTTGCAATGTATGATCGTGGAAAAAGCATCTATCACCAGGCTACACAATTCTTTGCAGTGAAGAAGGACGCTACCGGATATTCTCTCAAAGATGATGAAACGATTTTGACCGATCTCCGTAAGCTGAGCTTCGGCATCCAGGCCTTCGACCGAATTTCCGGATCCAACAACCAGGATGGAATCTATGCCGCAAGAATCTATTTAGATGGCGAACTTCAAACCGGTTTCATCCTCGATAGCATCAGCTATACAGAAACGGGCTACATGAACGCGCACATCGATTACAGCTATCGCTTCAATGGCGGTCCTTACATTCAACATCTTTCGCAATTACCGGGAGAGTACAGTGGAGTTTATCACAATGTGAATGGAAACGGCATCATTCACCTCAACGATACCAGTCGTCACGAAATAAGAATCGAAGCTGAAGATACCTACGGTCACAAAGCAACACTCACTTTCTTTATCCAGCACACAGGCCGCGAACCTTTGCAGGATGAGTTTCCCGTCTCACAACTGTTCCTTCCAAATTATGTGAACCTTCTCGAGAAAGATGGCTTCGAGATCTATCTCCCCGAACAGGCGGTTTATGATACAGTGCGATCTTTCTACCTGCGCAGCAGTTCCATGCCTTCAAATGCAGTCTCTGCTCCACACCAGGTTAATAATCCCTCCATCCCGATACATGGGCAATTGAAAGTTCGCATTCGCCCCGACAAACCAATCGCAGACCTCTGGCGCGACAGAATCATCATCCGCCGAACGCATCGCTCCGATGAAACAGTTAGGAAAGCAGAATGGGAAAACGGCTGGCTGTCCGCCAACTTTGGAGACTTTGGAACCTACCAGGCTTTCGTCGACCTTGATCCACCGGAGATAAACGCACCAGGCAAAGTGCTTCCCGGCAATGTGATCGATGTGAGCCGCTTGTCATCCATCAGACTTCGTCCGACTGACAACTTCGATGTAATTAAATCATTCCGCGCGGAATTGAATGGGAAATGGCTGCGCTTCACTAACGACAAAGGAAGATGGCATGTCTACAAGTTCGACAAGCGCCTTCCTTACGGTACACATACTCTTACCGTAACCGTAGAAGACCTCGCAGGTAACAAGACCACAAAAACCTGGACCATCAAACGGAATCCTCGTAAAAAGTAAACCCCATCTACTAATTAGCTAATTGGTTAATTAGTTAATTAGTTAATTAGTCAATTGCCTTGCTTCTTTCTTGACACAACGAACTTGCGGGCAATGGTGAATCCCCACCTAAACTGACCGCTTGTCCATGTAGTGGTTGTGCGGGGAATGAACCTGTTCTCAAGAATCTCCGTAGCATTCGTAAAGTTTAGATTGAACACGTGCCCCGGTGTAGTGATCTCGAAGCTTATGCCTATGGGGTCGTAGAAGGTGATGGGCTTTGGATTATACACTACATCATTCGGCGGGTCATAAACCGCATCC
>CBINHQ010000618.1:0-1538 GCA_966250475.1 uncultured Chitinophagaceae bacterium | reverse complement strand
CCAATTGCATCGGCCGCCACTGCATTGTACTTAATGATGCGATGCTCCACATCAATAACAATGTAGGCAACCTTTTGCACCGTGTTGCTGGTTATCTTTCCGGCTTCTGGTTTGGACAAAGAAGTTAGCTTCACCGGAACCATGTAGGAATCCTCTGTTAACAGTTTCAGGTTATCGGAATTCACCATGATGGTAACTGAATCAGCAGTCCTGGTTGAGCCCGCAGGCATGGTGGCGGTTAGTCCTGCTGTATTCAGCACTCCGTCTGGAATGGTGGCATAGGTAGTACTGTGTTCGTCGTTGTAAGCCGCGACGAGGGAATTGTCCAGCTCCGCGCTTATCGTCACATCCTCTCCCACCGGTTTGGTTGCAAGCACCGGGAACTTGATTGCGTCGCCGATATTGCCGGAAAGGGTTTCCAGTCCTCCAGTGGCAGCAGGAATGTTAGTGATTGCAAAGTTCATCGAGTTGACCGGAGCATTGCCCGGGCTCTCGAGATTAACGAAGAAGGTTACGTCGGGGCTTCCCGTTATATCGTAGTGTTTGTCTTTCTTGCATGACCACAGCATCGAAAAGACCAACAGACTGCATGCGATTAGCCTGAGTTTTGACATATGTGGGTTTTTAATTGTGTTAATGATCATTGACTGCATTTGTTAAGGGCATCGTTAGCCCATGTTACATACTGTGATTTGTTTGCAAGGACAAGTGTTCCGCTTCCGACATTATCCCAATACACTTTTGTCCAATCCATGTCGTACTTGTCTCCTTCGGGTGAAGAGTTGTAGAACATGTGGCCGCTTCCCTCATTGAACTTCCAGTATGCAAGCAAGCCATTTGCATTGGGATCGGCTCCGCAGAGATTCAGCTTGATCTCCGCCGGAGTGAGCGCCCTGCTCCATACGCGGCATTCAGAGATTCGGCCATTGAAATACTGTCTTGTATCGTATCCTCCCCAGTTCTGGCCGAGATTGAGTCTCGAGAATTCCATCACCATCGAACCGGTGAGTTCTGCAGCAGGATTTCCATCAACATACATCACGCCCTTGTTGCCATCATACACCACGGAGATCATGTACCATTGCATTGGATTGAAACCATAAGCAAACGCGCCACCCAGCGCTCCTATCAACTGGAGTGAATTGTTCGGGTTGCCAAGCTCGCCGTAGCGAAGACCAATCGTGGTGTTTTCCGCGAGGTTTGTCCAGTGAATAAGCGTTTGAATCGGCTGCGGGTTTGAGTTACCATCGCCGCCGCGGAAAGCATATACGAGGTTCTTGATCTCAACGGTGAAGTTTGGAAGTATCGCGGGGTTGTCTGTATCAAAGAGAGCAGAAGCGTTGATGCGACCTCTTGTACCTGGAGAACCTGTGGTAGGTCCTGTAGCATTGTTCATCGACAACGCGGCGAAGTTGATGATCCTTGCAATACGAAGAAAGATCGTTCTGGATGATTCCAACACCGAGAATCCACTGCCTGAAATACTCTTGATGGTCAGTGGGATCAGGTAGGTGCGTCCATCGATCAGCGGCGAAGTG
>CBINHQ010000617.1:0-1542 GCA_966250475.1 uncultured Chitinophagaceae bacterium | reverse complement strand
TCTGTTGTCATAAGGTCTAGTTGTTCTAAAGGTTAATGAATAGCTTACCAAAAGTTCAGCATTGTTTGAAACGCATGCCTGAATCCTTTCAGGTTAAAGGCGGGAGTGTATCTCGTCCACCTTAGTTCTTCATAACCATTTCTCTTTACCGGCTGGTTTGGAATCCTGGATCTTAGTTTGTCTGCAGTCCTCACGGGATCTTTTGCCTTTCTAAGGTGAATGGCGCTGAATCCGGGAATGATTTGTTGTTCAATCGCGGCTAAGTCCTGTTCGCGGTTCAGCTTCATGTTGATGCATTGAACTACTGCCTTGCGGACTTCAGTGTAGAGGTGCAGTGAAAGTGAAAAGTTGGCGGGAATGTTATACCTGTCTTCCCAGAGTGTAATGAAGATGTTGCGCACAATTCTGCGGGCATCTTCTTCAGAATTTAATTTGTTGATGCAATAAGAATAGAGTGAAAAACAATACCGCCTTGATAGCTCTTCAAACGCTGTCGCGTCATCGGCGAGTAATCTGTCAATTAGGGTTTGTTCCGGAGTGAAATTCCTGCTCATAAGAGGTACGATTTAAGTTAACAATCCGGATACTGGAGTGTTTATCGCAGGAATTGGGTTCGAATCAGAATGCCAAAGTATAAAGATTTTTTGTACTTACAATAAACTGGGGTATAGGAGATTTACGATAAAAAACTTTACTCAATTACAATCTGATGAGAATGATGCTTTAGCAGCAATTGTTAATTTATCCAGATAGTTATCCACTCGTATTTGTACGATATTTTTTATTCAACAAACTCAGAAAGTTCAAGCCAACGAAGTTCTTTTTCATCAATAAGCCTGGTAAGTTCAACAATGCGTTGAGATAATTCCTGCAACTCTTCGAACCCGGCAGCGCCACTGTTGAGTCGTGTTGTTACCTGTACTTTTTCTTCATTGAGATCAGCGATCTCTTTGCCAAGCATTTCGAATTCGCGTTTCTCTTTGAAAGAAGGCTTGCGCTTCCCTTCGGCTTGCTTGTGTTGCGTTGAAACTGGTTCGGGAGTTGAAGGTTGTTTCGGTGTTTCCTGTTCTTTTTGCCAGATCCGGTATTGAGTGTAGTTGCCGGGGAAGTCCCTGATCATTCCTCCACCTTCGAAAATAAATAGGTGGTCGACGAGTTTATCCATGAAGTATCTGTCGTGGGATACAATTACAAGGCAGCCTGGAAACTCCGAGAGAAAATTCTCTAGCACTGAGAGAGTGGGGAGGTCGAGGTCGTTAGTTGGTTCGTCCAGCACGAGAAAGTTGGGATTGCGGAAAAGGATTGAAAGCAAATGCAGCCTTCTTTTTTCTCCACCGCTTAACTTGCTGATGTAGGTATATTGCTTGTCGGGATCGAAAAGGAAGAGTTGGAGGAATTGCGCCGAGCTCAATGATCCACCGGAGGCGAGAGGAAAGTTCTCTGCTATATCCTTTACGTATTCGATCACGCGCATGTCTTCTTTCACTACGAGACCTTGTTGCGAGTAGTTTCCGAACACGACGGTGTCACCCACATTTACTT
>CBINHQ010000616.1:0-1545 GCA_966250475.1 uncultured Chitinophagaceae bacterium | reverse complement strand
GACCGTTGACCGTTGACCGTGAACCGTTGACCGTGAACCGTTAACCGTTGACCGTTGACCGTTGACCGTTTAGGGATGAGGGATGAGAGATGAGAGATGAGAGTCTTAAGGTTGAAGAGTTTTTGTGAATCAAAGAAATTTTAAAATCGAAGTCCCTCATCCCTCATCCCTCATCTCTCATCTTTAACATCGACTGTCAACGGTCCACGGTCAACGATCCACGAACCACGACCTCTACCATTCTCAAAATCTGGGACACAATATCGAATTCAACGTACTCCTGTCCCGATCAATCAACCCCGTATAGGAAAGCGAAATTTCAAACCCACCCCTGCTCATGCTCGCGGGTTTGAGGCGTGAAATATTTACATCATAGCTAAACGCAAAGGAAAACCTGGTGTAATCAACCTTTATCACCGGTATGATCGCATCGTCCCAACGCACAAACAATCCACCATGTATTACGTATGCGGGATTGTCCACCTCCGGTCCAAACTTCATCCCGTACATCGCGCCGAACACTGCTTCGCGGTATTTCTCCTGCATGGAATAATCCGCCTGGATAGTAACGTACGAAAACTCATTCACACCAAACCTGAATCCCGCCGATCCAACCCATTTCGGCTTCAGCGCATCGCTTGGATCGCGGAAGAAGCTATGCGCCGGACTCGTGAAATGATGAGACGCGATGCCGATGTAATAATTGTCCTCCGGGTCATCGGTGAGGTTTGAATTGTAACTCATGCCCACGCTACCGTCGAGGTAAGTGTAATCGGGATCGATGAAGTTCTCGCCATCGGAGCCGTTGTCGTAGCTGTTATCGGTTGTCATCTTGCTGCGATCGAAATGCCGGTTCACAATTCCTCCCATGAAGCCGAGACTCAGGTATCTGTTCATCTCGGTGCTCAGTGATTTGTGATAATTGATCACCGGCATGAATGAAGTCTGCGTGAGCGATGCGGTTCCGGCCTTATCAAACAAGACCTGAGCGCCAATGGTGAGGAAATCGTCGGCCTTGCCGATGGGAAGTTTGTATTCTCCATTCAGCGAACCGGTGCGATAGCCATCAGTCACGCTTCTCCACTGATCGCGGTACACGGCCTGCACTCTGTATTCACCGGTGAAGATGCCGGCAAGCGCGGGGTTTCGCAGAAGCGGCGTTTCGAAGAACTGCGAGAAATGAATGTCCTGCGCATGCAGTTGATGTGCGCAAAGCAATATGGCCGCGATATGGAGTATTCGCTTTTTCATCGCAAGAGGGTTACGCTACCTTTTAAGGGTACAACAACATTGTTCTCGCAGAGTATCTCGATCATGTACACGTATACATCCGAACTTGCCGGCTTGCCTTTGTAGGTTCCGTCCCAACCCGCGCTTCGGTCATTGGGGTTGAATTCTCTTCGCTCGAAAACTACTTCGCCCCAGCGGTTAAACACAAGCATCGATTTGATTCGGAAGAGACCGCTTCCCCTCGGATAGAATACATCGTTCTGTCCGTCGCCATTCGGCGTGAAAGTGTTTGGCATGAAATAATTCAAACCATTA
>CBINHQ010000615.1:0-1558 GCA_966250475.1 uncultured Chitinophagaceae bacterium | reverse complement strand
TGATAAAAGTCTTCTTCCTGACTCTTGTCAGGTATTCGCGCTTAATAATCAGAAATATCTTTTGCATATGCAGGGGATAGGTTAATTAGTTTGGTTTTGAAACTGCCTGGTCGCTGGTGTTCCCTCTACGAGCCTGATGAAAATATCATTCCGTGAAGGAAGTATCTCATTAAATGAATGAATGCTTACGGATTTCGAGAGCAGGTACTGCAACACATCGTTGGGATGCTTGCCGTCCTTGATCCTAACAATTGCTCTCCGATCTTCGCCTGAAATGAGATCATAAGGTGCGAATGGATCCGATGGCACCGAGTCAGCGCCCACGCTGAAAATATTTTCCTTGAAGTCCTGCTTAACATTCTTCACAGTTCCGTCGAGGATTTTCTTGCCTTTATTCACCAGTACAATGTGATCGCATATCTCTTCCACCTGTTCCATTCTGTGCGTACTGAAGATGATGGTGCAACCTCTCTTAGCGAGGCTATAGATTTCGTCTTTGATAAGATTTGCGTTAACAGGGTCGAGTCCGCTGAAAGGCTCGTCGAGAATGACGAGGCGGGGCTCGTGTAGCACGGTGGTGACGAATTGCAGCTTCTGTGACATACCTTTTGAAATGTCTTCCACTTTCTTGTTCCACCAGCCGTCCATGTCGAATTTCGCGAACCAGACTTTTATCTTCTTCAATGCTTCGGAGCGGCTCAGTCCTTTCAATTGTGCGAGGTAGAGCGTTTGCTCACCAATCTTCATTTTTTTGTACAGACCTCGCTCTTCAGGCATGTAGCCGATGCGACCAATATCGTAAACGGGATCGAACTTTTTTCCTTCGAAAATGATTTCTCCTTCGTCGGGGTAAAAGATGCCGGTGATCATGCGGATGAGGGTGGTCTTTCCGGCCCCGTTGGGACCAAGCAAACCGAAGATCTGTCCCTCTTCGAGACTGAGTGAGATATCATCAACCGCCTTCTGTGTGGCAAAATACTTCCGCAACTTTCGCAGTTCAAGTATCGTCATGCTAAGCAATTTGTTTCGGCAAATATAATGGTCATGCCGGTTTAGGCTAGAATTGTGGAGGGAAATGGAGGAATTAGGGGGTGAAATGCATAGGTTGACAAGTTTGCCTTTCATGAAGGTCACAGTAAATCGTTGACGGTTGACAGTTGACAGTTGACCGTGGTTCGTGGCGATTCATTAGATGAAGTCCCCGATGTAAATCGGGGATGAGGAACTTCACTCTAAAGCATTCCTTAAACCTTTAAACTCTTAAACCAAACCTCAAACCTCAAACCTCAAACCTCAAACTTCAAACCTCAAACCAACCGCCTCCCCAACCCTCTCCCCATCCATTCCCGCGCTTACTATCCCTCCTGCATAGCCTGCGCCTTCGCCCGCAGGGAATAGATTGACGAATTGAGGATGATGCAATTTCTTTTGATCACGGGGTATGCGTACAGGCGATGAAGTACGGGACTCTGTTGCCACTAACACGGCTTCATTCGTAAAATATCCCGGGCGCTCTCCCTTGGCCGGCATCTTCCTTCCAAATTCTTTAAACGCCTCT
>CBINHQ010000614.1:0-1569 GCA_966250475.1 uncultured Chitinophagaceae bacterium | reverse complement strand
CGTCCCATACCCATTTGGGTTTCGGAATATGTGCTTTCAGGATACGGCACCGGTGCGATAATGGCTGTGCCTTCGGGCGATGAACGCGATCACAGTTTCGCGAAGCATTTCAACATTCCCATCACAAACATCATAGGAAGTAATTACAACGGCGAAGAAGCCAATCCTACGAAGGATGCCATTCTTGAAAATTCCGATTTCCTGAATGGCGTGCAGATGCGGGAAGCGGCAGAGATCATCATAAATAAGATTGAAGAACTCGGTATCGGAAAGAGAAAGGTGAACTACAAGATGCGTGATGCCGCATTCAGCAGGCAGCGCTATTGGGGAGAGCCGTTCCCGATAACCTGGGATAATGGAATTGCGAGAGCGCTTGACGAATCCGAGTTACCGCTGAAGCTTCCGGAAGTGGAGACTTATCGTCCCGGACCAAACGGCGAAGGCCCTCTTGCTAATATTCCCGAATGGACGGCTCGCAGACTCGAGACCAACACCATGCCCGGGTATGCCGGCAGCAGTTGGTACTTTCTTCGTTACATGGACCCGCATAATGAAAATGCATTCTGTGATAAGAATGTGGCTGCTTACTGGAACCAGGTCGATGTGTACATTGGAGGAACCGAGCACGCGGTTGGACATTTATTGTACAGCCGCATGTGGACAAAGGCATTATATGATCTGGGATACATTGGTCATGATGAACCCTTCAGGAGACTCATTAACCAGGGGATGATACAAGGCAGCAGCCGTTTCGTTTATCGCGTGCATGGAACGAATCAGTTTGTTTCATTTGGGTTGAAGGATAAATACCATACCGACCAGATCCATGTGGACGTGAGCATGGTTGACGGACTCGAACTCGACGTTGATGCGTTTAAGAAATGGCGCAATGCCGAATATGCCGATGCCGAATTCATTCTCGAAGATGGTAAATACATCTGCGGCGCTGAAGTGGAGAAGATGTCGAAGTCGAAATTCAACACCGTAAATCCGGACGATCTCGTGCAGCGTTACGGGGCCGATACATTCAGGATGTACGAGATGTTTCTCGGCCCAATCGAGATGAGCAAGCCCTGGGATACGAAGGGCATCGAGGGTGTGCACAGATTCTTGCGAAAATTGTGGAGGCTGTTCTTCGATGAAACGAAAGGTAAGATCTGGACCGATGATCAGCCCACGAACAATGAACTGAGAGTACTACATCGCACGATTAAGAAGATTGAAGAGGATACGGAGAGATTCAGCTTCAACACAGGCGTAAGCGCATTTATGATCGCCGTGAACGAGCTTTCTGATTTGAAGTGTCACAAGAAACAGATCCTTTCACAACTGATAGTCTTGCTTGCACCATATGCTCCGCATATCTCCGAAGAACTCTGGAGTGCACTCGGCAATGAAGGAAGCGTATTGGATGCGAGCTTCCCGGTGTTCGATGAAAAATACATTCGCGAGAGCAGCAAAGAATACCCCATCTCCGTGAATGGAAAGTTGCGCACAACTATCAACATCTCGCTCGAATCGCAGCAGGATGAAGTGGAGAAGATTGTGCTCGACAACGCAGTGATACAA
>CBINHQ010000613.1:0-1570 GCA_966250475.1 uncultured Chitinophagaceae bacterium | reverse complement strand
TTCGCTCACCGAACGCCCGCAGCATTGGGATGCTACAGATGCATTAGCTGTGGCAATCTGCCATCACTTCCAGGGTAACATTCCTGAAGCAACAACTCCCAAAAAAACATCTCGAAAGAAAGGCTCCTGGCGAAACTTTGTAGACTCTAATCCCGGGAGGATAATTAGCTAATTAACTAATTAGTTAATTAGTTAATTGACTAATTATTCTGCCCTGAATGTTCTTAAACTGCGCTTCTGTAAGTTTGAGTTTAGGATTCGAAAAATTCATGTCTTTTTCTGAATTGATCGGAATGAGGTGGATGTGTGCGTGCGGGACTTCGAGTCCGAGTACGATCATGCCGCAGCGGTTGCAGTTGAATGTCTTCTCGATGGCACGAGCAACGGGCTTGGCGAAGACGAGCATTTCCGAGAGGTAATCGTCAGGCAGGTCCCAGATCTTATCGATCTCGAGTTTGGGGATCACGAGTGTGTGCCCTTCGCGAAGGGGGAAGATGTCGAGGAAGGCGAGGAATTTTTCATTCTCCGCGATCTTGTAAGAGGGTATTTCTCCCGCGATGATTTTTGAGAAGATAGTCATGCTGCCGAAGAGTTTGAACTTGAGGTATTGGGTTAATTTGTTAATTAGGTAATTGGTTAATTAGTTGATTAGATAATTGGATAATTGGATAATTAGTTAATGTATGAATGCTTTAAAATATAAAGATACTAAGGGTGAGTAGAATCTTCCTCAGTGTCTCCGCGCCTTGGCGGTAAAATAAAGTTGCTGTGGAAGATTGCGGCTACGCCGCAAGGTGGTTTTACCGCGGAGGACACAGAGACGCGGAGAAATGAATGTTCGCCTCCTTGGCGCCTTAGCGCCTTGCAGTAAAATAAATTTGAGGCAAAGAAAAAATAGCGGTGGAAGATTACGGCTACGCCGCAATGTGGTTTTACCGGAGAGGACACAGAGACGCGGAGAGATTAATATTCGTCTCCTCCGCGTCTTGGCGCCTTGGCGGTTAAATAAATTTCGGCGAAGCCGAAACGGTCATTCCCCAGAACCGAGATTGAACTCAAGATAAACATTACCCAACGCATCCCTCACGCGTTTGATATCATCCCGGACTTCGTACATGAAATTATAGATACCATCATCCGGCACACGGACATACCGGCCGAGCTTGCCTAATTGAACAGTGTATTTGCTATAATATTTTTCGATGTAATCGCGGGCATCGCTCAGTTCCGGAGGAATTTCATCGATATTGATGACACGGTCGGAAGTTTCAAATAATTCTTCGAGAGTAGCTTCATCGGGTTCTGCAGGTCTTCGTTTCAGAGTGCGGTAGTGTGGAGCTTCGATGCGGGTTAGATGATTAGCATGCGCGGGAAGGTCTTTGTTGACTTCCTGGACGAAATAGATCGCAATGGCAACATTCTCCCAGGGCTTGGAATCCTTCTCAAGATGTGTGATCACGCCGAAGAGACTAAGCGCCCCTGCATCCATGAGCATGGAAAGCATTTCGTTCATGTCAGCGGGAATGAAACCGATTTTGTTGCTTCTCCAGTGCAAAGCGATTGCACAGGG
>CBINHQ010000612.1:0-1576 GCA_966250475.1 uncultured Chitinophagaceae bacterium | reverse complement strand
GATATCGAAATCGACATCGCATGGCTGAACAAGAACTACGGTCATACCAAGGATACCATCAAACCCCAGGTCGACATCTACAACGTGGAAGGCAATGACATCATCATCCTCGCAGAAGGCCGTCTCGTTAATCTCGGCTGCGCTACAGGTCACCCTTCATTTGTGATGAGTAACTCGTTCACCAACCAGACACTCGCACAAATCGAACTTTGGACCAACCACAGCAAGTATGAGAATAAAGTGTATGTACTGCCAAAGCATCTTGATGAGAAAGTTGCGAAGCTTCACCTTGCCAAGATCGGAGTGCAACTCGATGAACTGACTGATGAACAGGCCAGCTACCTTGGCATTAGCAAGGATGGTCCTTTCAAGGCAGATCATTACAGGTATTAATGAATCTTAATCGCGATAATCAACCCATTCCATTTCGGAATGGGTTTTTTCTTTTGGACTACAACTCAAAAGTTCATTATAGTTCACAATGGTAATTTTTCACTCAATGATTCGTGCATTCTGAAATTTGAACATTAATCAACCGATTGATTGCTTTAATAATTTGATCAATCGCAATTTTGAACTATCTTATCGAATAAATCCAATTTTATGACCACCGCCGAACTCCTCCACCAATGGTTTGAATCCGTCTGGAATAACGCCAGCACAGAATCCATCGACGAGCTACTTTCCAAGAATGTACTTATTCATGGTCTGGATGGCACCGGCACCACCGAAGGTCCCGCCAGCTTTCACGAATTCTACAACAATTTCAAGAAGAATTTTTCCGAAGTAAATGTTGATGTTTCGGTACTCACGCATGATGAAAACTATGCGGCAGCAACCTGCACTGTGAATGCGCGCAGCATTACCGGGAAGGAAATTTCTTTCAGCGGCATCACCATCGCGAGATTCAAGAACAAGAAGGTTGAAGAATTCTGGAACAGCTACGACTTTCTGAAAATGTATCAACAACTGGGTCATATTCTCGTTGAACCCATTGAGGAGAAAGAAAATAAGCCGATTGGATAATTTGTTAATCCGATCATTGAGATTGGCACGTTATTTTGACTGTGTCGCATAAACGACGAATACAGATGAAATCGATATATAATAAATTTCGTACGATTGGCGACCTCAATTCTAAGCACTTCCCTACATTCCTGTCCCTGGTACTAATGTTGTTCTTTGCTGTGTTTGGCTCATTGAGCCTGTTCATCCTGCTGCAATCGCCGGTTTAGGCAATGGCAGGACTCACAAAAATTGCTGATATGGATATAATCATTCAATCCCTCGGATTCAGGGCCGGCGAAGGGCTGGAAGGATTTGTGAGGGAAAAAATTGGAAAACTGGATAAGGATGCGAAGATCATCCGCGCGAATGTGGTCCTCTTCCTCGGACCCGATTCCACTCCCGAGAAATATTATTGCGAGACGAGACTGGAAATCCCCGGCAACGATGTGTTCGTAAAGAAAAACGAAGACAGTTTCGAAAAGGCCATCGTGGCCGTATCAGACACGTTGCAAAACACCCTGAAACGGGTGAAGGGGAAATTGATTGATAATCATCGGTAGAGACGTTG
>CBINHQ010000611.1:0-1576 GCA_966250475.1 uncultured Chitinophagaceae bacterium | reverse complement strand
GATTTTTGGGCGGCTACGCCGCGAAATTTACCGCGGAGATCGCGAAGACGCGGAGACAATTAACTAATTAGCTAATTAGTAAATTAATTAATTGTCCTATAATACTGCGTCTCCGTGTCTGCGGTAAAAAACCCCTCAGCGCGTCAGCGGTAAAAAAATCCGTGTGCATCCGTCAAATCCGTTTTTATCCGTGTGAAAAAACAACGCCGCAGGCGCCCCAATGCGGCGTAGCCGCGCGCCGCAGGCGCCATTTCAACTGGGGCCGCGCAGCGGACGTCCCATTTCATCCGTAACCGCGCGCCGCAGGCGCCATTCACGAATTAACTATTTATCTAATTCTCTTATTGTAAATTGTCCTCAATTAAAAATCATGCGCCTCCTGACCTTCACCATATTCCTCCTCATCACCACCACCGGCTTCTCCCAAACCAGCGACAGCATGATCCGTGGCGTGCGCGTGGAATTCGATTATTCACTTTCAATCTTCCCCGGCGACTGGCAACTGCCACCTATCAGCGCCTCCGGACAACCCATCGACAAATCTGAAATCCCCCGCACAAGAAGAGTGATGGAGCGTGCTCTTTCGAAATATCCCATCGAAATGCTGGAAGAAAACCTTGAATCGATTCACTTCCTCAGCCAGATGAGATTCTTCGACGTTCCTTATGGCGGCACCAATTCCAACACCGCGGTATATCTCGTTAACAACGGAAGATCCCTCGGCTATTCCAACAAGTATCTCGAACAAACATTTCACCACGAATTCTCAAGCATACTCCTTCGAAATTTTCCCGAGTTCCTCGACACAACTTTGTGGAAGAGTCTCAACGACCCCGGATTTAATTACAACGATCCCGAAAACGGTGTGGGTGCCATTCGCAATAATCAATCTTCCCAGGACATCGACAGCATACTCTGCGAGAAAGGTTTGCTTACGCAATACGCGAGTTCAAGCATCGAGAATGATGTGAACACTTTCGCGCAGAATCTGTTTTTGCCTGAAAAGGATTTCTGGAAGAATGTGGAGACCTACCCGCGGATAAAGAAGAAGATGGAGATGCTGGTTGAGTTTTATCAAAAGATCAATCCCGTGTTTACTCTTGAATATTTCAGGAGGTTCGCCCCCCACACGGATTAGATCATAAAAAATCATAAGCAATCATAACAAATCCGCGGCCGATGGTCCTGCAAGCCACGGAGATATTTTGGCGGCTACGCCGAGTGTTTAACCGCAAGGGCGCGGAGAACGCGGAGACTATGGAAGACGGATTGAGACGGACTGGACGCCTGCGGCGTTGGGGACACGGATTTAGACGGATTGAACGGATGAACACTGATTAGATCATAACAAATCCGCGGCCCATGGTCCTGCAGCCACGGAGATTTTTGGACACGGATTTAGACGGATTAACGGATGCACACGGATTTGGATTTTTGGCGGCTACGCCGCACAATGAATCAATTAACTAATTAGCTAATTAGCTAATTGATTAATTATTTCATCAATCTTTATAGATCAGGACCACTCGTTCGCTTCCACGTGCGTAGCCACGATACATTCCTTCCGTACAGAACG
>CBINHQ010000610.1:0-1579 GCA_966250475.1 uncultured Chitinophagaceae bacterium | reverse complement strand
GAGGGTAGGTTGACCAGGTTCGTCGGCATCCTTTCCGGCTCCATCCACCGCTTCAAGTTCTTCAACGCCGAATTGATCTCTGAGATCACCATTCCAATTTCGGTCACCCACGATTCCTCCGGGCTCTTTCCAAGATCAGACTTCAAGGCTTCATAGATTCCTTGCTCATTTTCCAGAATTGTTTCCTTTAGCTTTTGAAGTTGCGCCTTTCTGAACCGGTAAGGCCGTGTAACGCCTGAATCGAAATATTTTCTGCAGGCTTTCAGACCTTCAACCAGGTTGTCCTTGCGCTGATTCACGATATTTTCATTTTGCAACTGAACCATAATTGATACAAGGTAGCAAAACCACGGATTATCCCTTCGAACAAGTCCGGCAACTTCTCCGTAGTCTTTGTAGAAATTTAACCACATTGAACACGTGGTCCAACCTTTTCTTTGCTTATCCCCGGAGAGTTTTATCAGTTTTTAAAAAATGGATAAGTTTTTGCCCTCTTAATTTCATCCAAAATCAATTTAATTATGAAGTCCAGATTTTTTGCCCTGGTTCTGGCCCTGTTCCTCACAATGACAGTCACAGACTCCCTGGCGGCAACCCTAAGCAAGGTTCCTTCAAAGAAGGACAAAATTGAAAGTAATGAACCTGCAAGAAAGACCAGAGCGGAAGAGATTAAAACACGGGTTCATGAAATTAAATCAATGGATAAGTCTACTCTCACAAAAAGTGAGAAGAAAGCGCTAAAGAAGGAGTTGAAAGATCTGAAGAAGGAAGCGCGACAGAGTAAGGGTGTATATCTTTCTGTCGGAGCAATAATAATCATAATTCTATTATTGATTCTTATCCTTTAGTACATTGTGTTTTGAGAGAGTTCCGACACATTGCCTGTGATCATTCACGGGCAATTGTTTTTTTAATTGGATAATTTGCTAATTGCCTAATTAGTTAATTAATTTTGAAGGGTTGAACAGATCACTTACACTCTTAGTTTTACTTCCGGCGTTCCTTATGAATTGGCCTTCGCATGCCCATGCCCAAAAGCGAAAGGTCTATCCACAAAATTATTTTCGCTGGCCCCTCAACATCAAGCCCGAGATCGTTGCAAACCTCGGTGAGCTCAGAAGCAATCACTGGCACATGGGTCTCGACATGCGCACACAACAACGCCAGAACCTTCGTGTGTATGCTGCCGCTGGCGGATACATCTCAAGAATAAGAGTCGAAAAATTTGGGTTCGGAAGAAGCATCGTCATCAATCACCCCAACGGACTCAGCACACTCTACGCTCACCTGAATGATTTCTTTCCCGCTCTCGAGAAACTGGTTGAAGAGGAACAATACAAACAGGAAACCTGGGCCATCGAACTCACCTTCCCTCCAGAAAAGTTTCCGGTGAGTAAAGGTCAGTTCATTGCTTATAGCGGAACTACCGGAGGCTCACAAGGTCCGCACGTGCACTTCGAGATCAGAAGCATCGAGACAGGTGAATGTCTAAACCCGCTCTTCTTCGGACTTCCCCTGACTGATCACGTTGCCCCCACCATTTCCAAGCTTGCAATGTATGATCGTGGAAAGAGCATCT
>CBINHQ010000609.1:0-1582 GCA_966250475.1 uncultured Chitinophagaceae bacterium | reverse complement strand
CGAATATTCGCAGCTTCTTCGGAGTGCCTGCGGGAGAAACTATTCAAAAGATCGCAATCCTCTTCCGCGATGGTGCGGGCAATACCGTGCAACGCAATGCAGATGGGTCCGACATGTATGTGCCTGTGTACGACAATGGACTCGCAGTACGAATTCATCAACCTTACTATCAACCGAAATTCGTTCCCGTTCCGGAACCAATCAACCTCGCGGTAAACGATGTGCTGAACATAACCGGCAAGGCGAGTCTCGAAGGAGAAATAAAACTCTTTCTGAATGGAACCGAGATCGCAACCGATGCGATGGATTCTGTAATCAGCGCCAGCCCGACACTCACCTCATCGGGCAACAACGAAGTGGTTGTCGCTTCGACGGTGGGACCTGATACGAGGACAGATACGCTACGCTTCTTCGTGGCGCCCGGAGTTTCCGTGCAGCCGCTTCCGCCAGGAGTGCGAAACGGTATCAACTATGCCGCGAACAATACCGAGGTCACACTCGTACTCGAGGCGCCGGGAAAGACCCGCGTTTCGGTGATCGGAGAATTCCCCGGCAACAACTGGACAGAGCAGTCGCAATACCAGATGCACAATACTCCCGACGGAAAGTACTGGTGGCTTACCATCACCGGTCTCACTCCAGGCACCGAGTACGCATTTCAATACCTTGTTGATGGAACCCTTCGGGTTGGTGATCCCTATGCCGAAAAAGTTCTCGACCCAGATCACGACGGCAGCATTCCCGCCTCGCATTATCCCGGGCTCAGGGCGTATCCCGCAGGGCAGACGGGAATTGTGAGCATTGTGCAGACAGCTGCGCCGACGTACAACTGGTCCACACAAAACTTCACGAGGCCCGACAAGAGAAATCTCGTCGTGTATGAATTGTTGTTAAGAGATTTTCTCGCCAATCCAAACTGGAATGTGCTTCGCGATACACTCGCGTATCTGCAAAGAATGGGTGTGAACGCCATCGAGCTCATGCCCTTCAGCGAATTCGATGGTAACTTGAGTTGGGGCTACAATCCTTCCTATTTTCTTGCTCCTGATAAATATTACGGATCGAAGAACATGCTAAAGCAATTCATCGATTCCTGTCATGGTCGCGGAATTGCAGTGATCATGGACATGGTGCTGAATCATGCCACAGGCAACAATCCCCTCGCGGCGCTGTACTGGAATTCCGCCACCAATCAAACTGCTGCCGACAATCCCTGGTTCAACGTCACTCCGCGGCATCCATTCAATGTATTTCACGATTTCAACCACGAGAGCGAAGGCACGCAATATTATTTCAAGAGAGTGGTGGAACACTGGCTGCAGGAATATAAGATTGATGGCTTCCGATTCGATCTCTCGAAAGGATTCACGCAATTTAACTCCGGCAACGATGTTGGGCTCTGGGGGCAATACGATGCGAGCCGCGTGGCAATCTGGAAGAAATATTATGATACCATCCAGGTGAAATCGCCCGGTAGCTATGTCATACTCGAACACTTCGCAGCAAACAGCGAAGAGATGGAACTTTCCGATTATGGAATGATGTTCTGGGGAAATTCCAATCACAGTTTCACCGAAGCAGC
>CBINHQ010000608.1:0-1592 GCA_966250475.1 uncultured Chitinophagaceae bacterium | reverse complement strand
CTGCAGCAATGGGGAAACTGCAGTTCACGCTCATCAGTTTGAAGCAACTCTCACCGGAATATTTTTCTGTCATTGGTAAATGGGAATTGTTCAGAACAATCGGCAATTTATCCGGGCATTACACACTTTTGCTACGGAAGATAAAAGGCGAATGGGTGATCATCTCCGATCACAGTAGCTAATTCAATAAGAATCGATGTCCGGTCAGTTACTCCAGAGCCGGATGTAGAATCTTATCAGGAAGAACAATCCGATTGCCATGATCACGTAGAAGATGATTATGAAGGCAGGATGAATGTCCGTTCGATATCCCAGACCGAAGTAGAGTCCGGCGGTCACACCAAACATCATCCAAAGCAAACCATAGCTTGCCGTAGACATTATTTTTCGCAGGTAATTCTTCACCTGTGGATCCCAACCCCGCTCGTAACGATCGCCCTCCATTTTAAATAATTTAGTCGAGGAATTATTAACAAATTTAAACCTCTGCCGCGATTATATTTGTTGGAATCTGGCAAGAATTACAAACCACTCATGGCTAACCGCAAAAAGAGAAGAAAATTCCTGTTCGTTTGGGTGATTGTGTTCATTCTCCTTGGTGCATTCGGATCGATCATTGGATATAAGTGGTTGCAATACCGGCAGGCGAAATTTACCCGGTATGCGGAGTTCGGCATCAACATTCCTTCTGATTATTCCATTCACGGTATTGATGTTTCCCGGTACCAGAGAGTGATTGCCTGGGACCAGGTTAAGGCCATGCGCGTGGCTGATATGCAGATTGGGTTTGCATTCATCAAGGCGACGGAAGGGGTTGAAAATGTGGATCCGCAGTTTTCCCGCAATTGGAGGAAGGCGAGGTCTAACGATATGACACGAGGGGCATATCATTTCTTCATTGCCTCGAAGGATGGAAAGCTGCAGGCGGAAAATTTCATCAGGCGGGTGAGACTAGAATCAGGCGATCTTCCTCCCGTGCTCGATGTGGAGCAGTTAAACAATACTTCGCGCGTGAAATTGAGAGCTGAAGTGCGCAAGTGGCTTGAAACTGTGCAACAGCATTACAATGTGAAGCCCATTATCTATACTAATGTTGACTTTTACGAGAATTATCTAGGTAAGGAGTTCGATGATTATCCTCTTTGGGTCGCGCATTACTACGAGGCTCGTTATCCGCGTATAAGTCGCAACTGGAGCTTTTGGCAACATAGCGACAAGGGAAGAGTGAGTGGAATACTTTCAAAGGTTGATTTCAATGTATTTGCAGGCGACTCTGCAGAGTTCAGGAGTTTATTGATTCCTGAATGACGAACGCGTTTTAATTGCGGATGAATTTTCCAAAGAAATTACCTGTGGCATCGCCGGAGAAAATCTGTTGTTCGATGAATGGAAGCTTGGTTACGTTAACCAATCCCGACATTCCTGCATAATCTCTCGCAGAGCTGTATAAATAATCGCAGGCTGTATCCACGATTCGGTCTCTTACGGGATTGTTGTGAATGTACTCTGCCATGTCAAGAATGATATCCTTCTTCGCAAGGTCCATGTATACAGGGTTGGAGCAAGTCTGCCATACGTGAAAACGCTTGATG
>CBINHQ010000607.1:0-1592 GCA_966250475.1 uncultured Chitinophagaceae bacterium | reverse complement strand
AACCCCAAACCCTCCCTTAAACCTTTAAACTCTTAAACCCAAACCCCAAACCCCCAACCTCAAACGCTCCCTTAAACCTTTAAACCCAAACCTCAAACCCCCAACCGCAAACCCTCCCTTAAACCTTTAAACCTTTAAACTCTTAAACCCCAACCTCAAGCCCCCAACCTCAAACATCACCCATTAAGCCTCCTCATAACACACCCTACAACGCGGCTCATAAACATCCGTCGCTCCCAGCATCACCTGGTCTTCATTCGGGATTTTACGGTATGAATAGTTCGCAATGTGTCCGCATTTCACGCAAATCGCGTGGAGTTTGGTCACATAGTCGGCCTTGGCCAGCAGGCTTGGCATGGGACCAAACGGCTTACGAAGGTAGTCCATATCGAGTCCGGCCACGATTACCCTGATTCCTCTGCGCGCTAATTCATCACAGACGTGAGGCAATTCCTCGTCGAAAAATTGAGCCTCGTCAATTCCGATCACGTCCACATCATTCGAAAGCAGGAGAATTTTCTGCGAGTTGTCGATAGGGGTGGAGTGGATTTCATTCGTGTCGTGCGAGACGATCTTCACCTCGTCGTATCGCGTATCGATGGCGGGTTTGAATATTTCCACTTTGAGGTTGGCGATCTTCACACGCTTCAGCCTCCTGATCAGTTCCTCCGTCTTTCCGCTAAACATCGATCCGCAAACCACTTCAATCCATCCCCTGCGCTCGCCACGTATATTCGGCTCAATAAACATTGTTAAGATTTATTCACAACAAAAAGACAATAACTTTATTGGCAAACAGTTTGTAACTTGGGGTTCCGAATTTTCGTGACCTTTTGCCGCGTGCAAAGAAAGGAAAGAAATTTTGAAATAAGATGAGAGCTTGTCCTGACGAAGGTCAGGGATGAGAGTGAAGAGATGAGGGCCTTCTGGTTTAAGACTTTTCGGAAATAGGGGGAATCTGAGTCTGAAGACTCACATCCCTCATCCCTCATCTCTCATCAGTCATTGCTTAATAGTGTAAATCCATCCACGATAAACTATGCCTCGAATCGAAAAACTAATCGCCCTCCTGCAGGAACAATTCTCCCGGAACGCCAGCTCCGCAGAACTTCTCAACACCGTCAATGAACTTCGTGCTGAATTGTCGGCTAAATCCCAGCCTGCAAGAACGCTCGGCACTTCCAAAGTTGCCGTGATGATGCCGGCGGGAGTTTCTCCCTCTGTCTGGGAAAACTATGCTCCGCGTCCACAGGAAACTGTACAGGAAGTGAAAGAAGAAGTGAAAGTAGAGGAACCCAGGGAAGAGCAGGTGGTGGCCAGGCAAAACTCCGGCGCCAAGGTGCAGGGCAATGGTCAGCTCGACATGGCCTTCGACCCGATGACCGAAATCCCGACCCTTTCGCAGCAGGTGAAGGACAAGAAGAATGGAGAGGAATCACTCAACGACAGGCTAAAGCAAAACAAGACCGAAGTCTTCGAGTCATTGAAGGATACCCCGATTAAGGATCTCCGCAAGGCTGTCGGCATCAACGACCGTTTTCTCTTCATCAACGATCTGTTTCGCGGCGATGAGGCGATGTATGAGCGCAGCA
>CBINHQ010000606.1:0-1593 GCA_966250475.1 uncultured Chitinophagaceae bacterium | reverse complement strand
AGGTTGCGTGTCGCCTCACCTGCATCGGCAAACGAGTGGGAGGTAAATGAATGGGTGAAGCAGGCGATACTGATGTACTTTGCCATTCAGCCCATGCAGACCTGGGATGTAGCTCCGTTTGAATTCTATGATAAGATGCTGCTGAAGAAAAATTACAAGGAACTCGGCGTGCGTGCGGTTCCGCATGCGGTGGCAAGGTATGGTTCTTACATTGCGAGAAACGTTGTGTTGATGCCTTCGTATGTAAATATCGGCGCTTATGTAGATGAAGGCACCATGGTCGATACTTGGGCAACAGTGGGAAGTTGCGCACAGATTGGAAAGGATGTTCACTTGAGCGGTGGCGTAGGCATTGGCGGTGTACTGGAACCATTGCAGGCCGCGCCCGTGATCATTGAAGATGGATGCTTCATCGGAAGTCGCAGCATTGTGGTGGAAGGTGTGCGCGTGGAAAGGGAAGCCGTGCTTGGCGCCAATGTGGTGCTTACTCAATCAACCCGAATAATTGATGTGAGCGGATCGGAGCCTGTGGAAATGAAAGGGCGCGTACCCGCACGCAGCGTGGTGATTCCGGGATCGTACACGAAGAAATTTCCCGCCGGAGAATACGGAGTAAGCTGCGCACTGATCATCGGCAGGCGCAAGGCCAGCACCGATTTAAAGACGAGTCTTAATGATGCATTGCGGGAATTCAACGTACCGGTATAATTTTTAATTGCTTTAGTTAGGTATTTGATAAATTGAATGCCTTATCTTTGCGAGCCCTAAAATGCCCGGGTGGCGAAATTGGTAGACGCACCGTCTTCAGGTGGCGGCGCCGCAAGGTGTGCTGGTTCGAATCCAGTCCCGGGCACTGACCAATTAGCTAATTAACTAATTAGCTAATTGGCCTACGGCTTAAACAAATGACTCTCCATCCTCCGATCGTGGCCGTAGATATCATCCCGAAAGTTTAATACTCCTTCCCTGTCGACCCAGCTCGTGAAGTATGCGATGTAGACAGGTACAGGCGCTGGCAGTTTCACCCATTTTTCCTTCTTGCTGTTCATGGCTTCCCGGATCTTTTCATCCGTCCACTCGGGTTGATTTCGTAGTAAGTATTGTGCCAGTTCGAACGGCTTCTCGATTCTTATGCAGCCGTGACTGAATGTGCGTTTCTCTACTTTAAACAATTCCTTCGAAGGCGTATCGTGCAGGTAGATGTTGTAGCGGTTTGGAAAAATGAACTTCACCTTACCCAACGAGTTTCCTGGCCCTGGTTTTTGTCGAACTATTGGAAGCCCGCCAGAATTACCCACTATCTCCATATTGTTTCTTCTAAGATAACTTTCAGTCAACCTGCCCAGCATTTCATTTCTCACGATACTTGATGGCACATTCCAGTATGGACTGAATACCACGTTTTCCATTTGATCTGAGAAGATCACAGTGCCGGTTGCGGTCTTTCCAACTACGATGTTCATCGACATCACTACAGCCCCGGCTTCGAATACATGCAGCCTGAACTCGGGAATGTTCACAAGTATACCATCTCGCTCTTGCGGCATCCAGCGCATGCGCTCGAGATTTATCTTCATTTGCTTGAGGCGTTCT
>CBINHQ010000605.1:0-1602 GCA_966250475.1 uncultured Chitinophagaceae bacterium | reverse complement strand
GCTCTATGACTTCGATGGCTCGGGCAGTGGTGACTACGACGATTATCAGTTCAACATGATGACCGGCAACACCGTCAATTACATTCCTGTTGGTCCCGTTCCCCGCCAGGTCTCAATTGGATGGGATGAGAGTCTCTACAACGTAGACAATGACATCGCGATATACAATGGTACCAATGGAAACGGAACAGCATACATCATGCATGCGCCGCTCGGCCCTACTATTCCTACCGGTTCGCAGGCGAGTTGGGGCGATGCCGCAGGTCCATACCGACCCTTCCTCGACTTCGGCGATGCACCCGCAACTTACGATCCCGACCCGCTCTCGCCTGCTTGCCATGATACGCTCACGCCAAACCGATTCGGAAGAAGAACGAAGATGATACTCGGCGAAGATGAAGATGTGGAATGGCTTAAGAAAGGTTTCACTACTGTAGAAGACAACCATGAAGATGGACTCACATTCGTGCCTGTCTTCTCTCCTGCATCTGGAGACTACCTAGCGGAAGTAACCGTGCTTAACAACACGGGTCAGCGCGCCACACTCTGCGCATGGCTCGACTTCAATGGCAATGGTTACTTCGACGCATCGGAAAGCATCACACCGATCACAGTCCCGCATTCAAACGGTCCTCAATCATTCTGGCTGCACTGGCCATCCACGCCTTCTACTTTGCCCGATGGCGCCTACACTTATTTGCGCATTCGCATCACGCATGAAGATTTTGGAATGAATCAAAATAACTCAACAGGTTATTACGACATGGGTGAAGTGGAAGACTACCTCGTGTTCGTCGATTACTTCCCGTTGCCCGTAACATTGCTTTCCTTCGATGCAGGAGTGGTGAATGATACAAAGGTCAAACTTCTCTGGTCCGCCAACGAGGAACCAGGCTTAGTTGGTTACGACCTCGAGAGGAGTAAGGATGGAGTGAACTGGCAAAAGATCGCGTTTGTCCCCGCTCGAGTTGAATCAGGAGTTAATGAGTATGAATATTTCGATACTGATCCTTTCAAAGGGAATTCTCAATACAGGTTGAAGATGGTTGAGCAGGGGACAACTGTCAAATACAGTCAGGTTAGAACGGTGAGGATAGCGGGTGGATTTGCATCGATATCCTTGTATCCGAATCCTGCAACAGATCATGCGATAATTGTGTTTCATGGAACAACAACGAGGCAGCATGCGACAATACGAATTCTAAATGCAGCAGGTTCGCAAATGCAAGTCTTAAATGTAGAATTGAGTGAAGGAGAAAATCAAGTTAGAATTCCGGTCGAAAGTTCATGGCCTTCAGGTGTTTACTTTGTGCAAGTGCAAAGCGGAGGGGGAGTGGAGAATTTAAAGTTACTGATTCGATAGGGGTAATTGGTTCATTGAGCCGCCTTGAGTGCCGGATCATTGTACGCAGATTTGTTATGATTTGATCATTGATCATCCTAGGCTCATCTGAGGCCACGGTTTATTTTTTAGCCACGGATTACACGGAGCACACGGATTATGAATTTCTGAATTTGGATTAATAGATGGGTCTCAAAGAATTTGTGGCCACGGTTTATTTTTTAGCCACGGATTACACGGAGCACACGGATTATGAATTT
>CBINHQ010000604.1:0-1603 GCA_966250475.1 uncultured Chitinophagaceae bacterium | reverse complement strand
CCTTCATCATGGGTTCCATTCTCGCGTAAACCACGGCGGCGGAGAAGGTAGAACATGTAATAAAACCAGTTAAGGATTTATTCGGTGCGGTATTCTTCGTCTCGGTGGGAATGATGATCGACCCCGCGGCCATGCTTGAATACAAATGGCCGGTTATCATCGTGACTCTCCTTACACTTTTTGGAAAACTCTTCAGTACCACGCTAGGCGCACTGTTGTCCGGTCAGCCTTTGAAGCAATCCGTGCAGGTTGGTATGAGCATGGCGCAGATCGGTGAGTTCGCCTTCATTGTGGCGACGCTGGGCTTGAGCCTTGGAGTGATCAGTGAATTTCTCTTCCCCGTAGCAGTGGGAGCTTCCGCGATCACCACGTTCACGACTCCTTATATGATTAAGGTGTCTCCAAAAGTTTCCGACTTCCTGGAGCGCGTGCTGCCGAAGAGATTTTTGAAGATGATCCACAACTATTCTTCCGGCACGCAAAGCATCAACGCGCAAAGCAATTGGCGCATCGTCATCAAATCATATTTCAGAATTGCGGCAACGAACGGAACCATCCTGCTAGCGCTGATGTTCGTCTCTATTAATTTCTTTGTGCCTTTTCTCGAAGAACGAATCGAAGATGTGAACACCCGCAGCATCGTCGGCTTGGTGGTCACCCTTGGAATCGCTGCTCCGTTTCTCTGGGCGTTCATGGCCAAGAAGCCGGATACGATGGCGTACAAGGAACTCTGGCTGGATAAGAAATACAACCAGGGCCCGTTGCTTGTGATAGAAATTATGCGCGTGTTAGTCGGGGTATTGCTGCTAGCGTTCTGGGTAGAGAATCTATTCTCCACCATTATCGCGTTGCTGGTGGTGATTCCGCTCATCATCATTGCGCTGATCATTTTTTCGCAGCGCATTCAGCGATTGTACCGAAGAATTGAAGGAAGGTTCCTCACCAACCTCATGGCCCGCGAAGCCGCAGCGGAGAATGATAAATCTCTTGCAGGAGTCATTTCCAGGAAGAATGAAAACCTGCAGGCTGGTCTCGCTCCCTGGGATGCCCACATCGTGGACCTTGAAGTGGGCAGACATGCCGACTTCATCGGAAAGCCATTGAAGGACCTCGCATGGCGCGAACACTACGGCATCAACATCGCGTACATAAAGCGCGGAGAGAAACTCATTCTCGCTCCGGGAAGAAATGAGATACTCCTTCCATTCGACCACGTCGGCGTCATCGCAACGGATGACCAGATTGCGATATTCAAACCAGTCTTTGATGCTACGGAATCGGTGAGTACAACTCCAACCAACGTCGACGACATCATGCTTCAACGCTTCGTAGTGGATGAGCACACCAAGCTGAAGGGACAAACCATTCGTGGCTCTGGCATCCGCGAGAAGACTGATGGACTAGTGGTTGGTCTCGAGAGGGATAAGCGAAGAATCCTCAATCCGGATTCTACACTCGTATTTGAATGGGATGATGTGGTTTGGATTGTGGGCGACAGGAAGAAGATTATGAAGCTTATTAAGAAAGTGGAATCAGAGGAGTAATTAGTTAATTAGCTAATTAGTTAATTAGCCAATGATCGCGATTGAGGGGGCAGGACCAT
>CBINHQ010000603.1:0-1607 GCA_966250475.1 uncultured Chitinophagaceae bacterium | reverse complement strand
GTTTGGAATTCAGCTTAGCAAGAAGAGGTTCCGAAATCGAAACGCCGAAATCGAAGATTCCTTCGTATGCTCTCAGTAATGACTTGATTAGCGGTTCTAGCTTTGGAAATTTTTGCTCGAAGTCGAACAAGTCGCGCCTGTTAGTTGTGAACCGCGCAGTGGATGAAAGAAAGACCTGTTCGTTGAAGGAGAGCCAACCTTCCTGCTCGAGCGTCTTGAGAGCATAGGTTGCGGAGAAGGAATTCAATTGAAATTTCTTGATGAAATCTGCAAGGTTGAAATCGTAGTATTCGCCTTCCCCACTAGCGGGAGGAAGTTGAAGGTAATTGACGATTGCCTCGTAGACTTTCTTTATTTCATTGGGAGAAGGGAAACGCTGATCGGTGAGCTCGTTTAGTTCCTTCAATTCTTTTTCATCATAGAGCAATGCAGCATAAGAGCGTTTGCCGTCCCTGCCGGCTCGTCCCGCTTCCTGGTAATAGTTCTCGAGGCAATCCGGAATGTCGGCGTGAACCACGATACGTACATCGGGCTTGTCGATGCCCATGCCGAATGCATTGGTGCAAGCAATAATGCGCGTGGTGTTGTTGATCCATTCTTCCTGCTTTCGGTTGCGCTCTTCCTGTGAGAGACCGGCGTGATAAAAATCGGCAGACAATCCGTGCAACTTAAGCAGGTCGGCGATCTCCATTGTTCTTCTCCTGCTCTTGCAATAAACCAGGCCGGTGCCTGGCACTTTTTTCAGGATGTCGATGATCTTATTGATTCTCGAGTCAACTTTAAATGCGCTGTAGGAAAGGTTGGGTCTTGCGAAGGATGACCTGAAAATTTTGTGTGTTGTGAATCCGAGTCTGTCGCAGATGTCTTGTTGAACTTCGGCAGTTGCGGAGGCAGTGAGTGCGAGAACGGGTACACCTGGTAATTCTTCGCGCAGTTTTGCAATGCGCAGGTATGGTGGACGAAAATCGTATCCCCATTGCGAGATGCAGTGTGCTTCGTCGACAGCAATGAGACTGATGCCGAGACCGGGGAGGTATTCTTTGAACAATGCTGTCTCGAGTCTTTCGGGGGAAACGAAGAGAAATTTACAATTGCTGTTTGACGCGGTTTCGAGTGTATTGCGGACTTCCATTCTGCTCATGCCGGAGAAAATGGAGAAGGCGGTGATGTTTCTCTTGCGCAATCCCATCACCTGGTCTTTCATCAGGGCGATGAGGGGAGAGATCACGAGGCAGAGGCCATCCTTCGACATGGCGGGAACCTGGTAGCAGATTGACTTGCCTCCACCTGTGGGAAGTAATGCGAGTGTGTCCGTGCCACCGAGTACGGAGAGGATGATGTCTTCCTGCATGGGGCGGAAGGCGTCGTAGCCCCAGTATTCTTTCAGGACTTTGTGGATTGTATCGCGATTGGGGTTTTGCATCTCTCAATTTACGGATTGCCTGCGGCAATGATAGCCACGGATTTTTTGTTGAGCCACGGATTTTTTTGTTGAGCCACGGATTTCACGGATGCCACGGATTTTTTTTTGGGCCACGGATTGCACGGATGCCACGGATTTTTTTTGTTGGGCCACGGATTGCACGGATTTCACGGATTTTTTTTTG
>CBINHQ010000602.1:0-1614 GCA_966250475.1 uncultured Chitinophagaceae bacterium | reverse complement strand
GACTTGTAAGAGGAGAGGAGATAGCTGCCGGCAAACATGGCCACCATCACGATGATAGCATTCAGCCTCATGCCGCGTGCGCTTAATTTCATTTTCATAAACAAGGTTTAAATGGTGAAGGGACAAAATTGGAGCGGCAACGTTGCCGGAACAAGCGGCTTCGGATGGCTTGAAGATTTCGGCGGGTGAATTGTTTTTGACTCCTCAAGTCAAACCACTTCATCGGGGTTGCCTCCCCCTTTCCAATTCAACCTGCCGATTTTACAATTCATCACATATTTACCCCAATCAGCCTCACGCCCTCCGAAAACCCTCGTCATTTCTTGGTAAATTGCCCGGTACACCATGTTCAAGCTTCCAAGATACACTGACCGGGACCTGGCCGTATTACTATGGACGATGATTCCCTTCACCCTCGTGCTGAACTTCATCATGTTCGGCGATTCGTATGTGCGTGACTGGGTCATCCTCAGCCTGGCCACTCCCATTACCTTCGTGATCCTGGCGGCAAGCTTCATCCTTTACGGCCACATCGCGGTGATCATGCGCACCCGCTTCCCGGCAGATGACGACTTCTTCAAGCGTACCATGACGCTCATCGCTCTTTACCTGACCATCTCGGCCCTGGTCCTCCTGCTGATCTTCAGCGTACACAACTGGATCGGTCTCCTGGATTCATCCTCCACCGGCAATGCATTTATGTGGGCTTACGTGGTAACAGGCATCCTCAACATCTTCCTGACCTTCCTCAACGAAGCCATCCATCGCTTCGAGAGCTGGAAGAAGAACCTGCAGGAAACCGAACAGTTGAAGATGACTTACAAGCAAAGCCAACTCATCGGGCTGAAGAGCCAGATCAACCCTCATTTTCTTTTCAATAGTCTCAATTCTCTTTCCGGACTGATTCAGGAAGACACCGCAAAGGCCGAGAAATTTCTCGACGAAATGAGCAAGGTCTATCGCTACATGCTTCGAACGGATGAGGAACAACTCGTCAGCCTGCGCACCGAAATACCATTCGTGCTTTCTTATTTTTCTTTGCTGAAGTCGAGGTATGGCAGCGCCATCGAACTCGATATGCGCATCGACGAAGAGGACAAGGATAAATTCATTCCCCCGCTCAGCCTGCAGGTGATATTGGAGAACGCGATCTTTCAAAACAAGACTGGCAAAGACTTTCCCCTGCAACTAAGCATCACCTCCGCGGGTGATGGATCGCTGAAAGTTTGCAACAACATTCAAAAGAAGATCATCACAGAATCGAACGATTACGAATCGGGACTCGATAATCTCAGTCGCAAGTACCAGCTAATGGGCGAACGTGCAGTGGAGATTCGCGAGGAGGAAGGAACCCGGGAGATCATTCTCCCACTGATCATAAAGGAAAAGGAGGGAGTGATATGAGATGGAAGAGCAAGGTCACCCGAGTGGAATGGTATTCATTCGCCGCCTCCATGCCATTGATCGATCTTGGCTTGAATCATATTCTCTATGGCGAACGGTTCTTCGAAGACTACCGGATCTGGCTGGTATCATTTCCGCTGATCTGGGTCCTCGGTCTGTTTTCCTGGTACCTGCACGTGCTTTACTCGCACTATGCGCAGCGAAAGTTCC
>CBINHQ010000601.1:0-1625 GCA_966250475.1 uncultured Chitinophagaceae bacterium | reverse complement strand
CGGGCTGATTCCGATCGCTAAAAGTCCTGCGCTGATCTCATTCACAATGGCTGCAGTCTCTTTCGTACTGTAAGTCTTCCATGCACCGGCTTCTTTGCCGGCGAGCATTACATCAAGGGGTTGACGGCTGAGGTGGTATTCAATACAGTCAAATAATCGTTTGGGTTCACTCATGGGGCAAGCGTTTTAAATATGAACTAATTTACGCAATAAAAATCAGCTCATACCTAATTACGATTACAAACTAATCGGCTTGTATTTCGGTACCAGCGCCTTCATCACCACCCACGCAACGAGATATGCAACGGCGCAGATGGCAAACATGATTGTATAACCAGTTTCAATATGACCGAGGGCCTTGTAATGATCGAAGAGTGCGCCGCCGAGTTTTGACATCACTACACCTCCGAGTCCACCTGCCATTCCTCCAATACCCACCACCGACGCAACCGTTTTGCGGGGGAACATATCTGAAACCGTTGTGAAGAGATTAGCTGACCATGCCTGGTGCGCGGATGCACCGATTCCAATGAGAATTACAGGAATCCAGTGACTGATGTGACCCAATGGCTGTGCAGCCAGGATCATCAACGGGAACAGGGCGATGAGTACCATTGCTCTCATTCGGCCATCGTATGCATTGTATCCCATTCTTATGAAATACATCGGGAACCATCCTCCTGCTACACTTCCCACCATCGCAAGCGTGTAAACAAATGCGAGCGGCAGCATCACACCTTCATCCACGATTCCATATTGCGCCTTCAGGTATGCAGGCAGCCAGAAAAGGAAGAACCACCAGACGCCATCGGTCATGAATTTGCCAAATGCAAATGCCCATGTCTGACGATAACCGAGGAGTTTCGTCCAGGGTAATTTCTTTTCCTTCGCTGCATTTTCAGAAATATTTTCAGCAACAGACTCTGTTTTCTCTTCGTTCAGTTCACCAGCGTGTATGTAATCGAATTCTTCCTTCGAGAGTCGCTTCTGCTTCTCGGGTTTTTCATAATACACAAACCAGAAGATCAACCAGAGGAATCCAACTGCACCGATGATGATGAAGGTTAACTCCCAGCCCCAATGCTTCGCGATCCATGGAACGGTGAGCGGAGCGAGAATGGCGCCAACGTTTGCACCTGAATTGAAAATTCCCGTTGCCAGCGAGCGTTCCTTCTTCGGAAAGTATTCCGCCGTAGCCTTGATGGCAGCTGGAAAGTTACCTGCCTCACCAATCGCCAATACCGCACGCCCGAACATGAAACCAGCCACAGAAATTGAAATCGCACCAATGCCAACCCAGCCGAGTATTGTCGCGATGCCTTCGCCAACTGGAATGGAGAACGCATGCACCATTGCGCCAAACGACCAGATTATGATCGCCCATGCATAACCCCACTTCGTTCCAAGCCAGTCGATGAAACGGCCAGCGAAAAGCATAGCAACTGCATAGGTGAATTGAAATATCGCGGTGATGTTTCCATAATCTGTATTCGTCCATCCAAACTCATCTTCTAGTCTGGGCTGAAGAAGGCTCAGCACCTGCCTGTCGAGATAGTTAACAGTGGTTGCAAAGAAAAGGAGCCCACAGATCGTCCATCTGTAGCTCCCAATTGCTTTTCGCATGT
>CBINHQ010000600.1:0-1633 GCA_966250475.1 uncultured Chitinophagaceae bacterium | reverse complement strand
CTCGATAATTATGATGTGATCATACTCGGCGAGATGGCGCTCTCCGGTCCGCAGGTAACCATGCTGAGCGACTGGACGAACGCCGGAGGAACGCTGATTGCGATGCGTCCCGATGGAGGAATCGCGAGCCTGTTTGGATTGAACGCTCCTTCGGGAACACTTTCCGATGCATACATCAAGGTTGATCCTGTGGGTGCAGGCGCTGGTATTGTGAATGAGACCATGCAGTATCACGGACCTGCAAGCCTCTACACGCTCAACGGCGCGACGGCGATTGCCACACTTTATTCTGATGCGACTACGGCGACTTCGAATCCCGCAGTTACTGTAATGCCTGTCGGCTCGAACGGCGGAAGCGCAGTAGCGTTTGCATACGACCTTGCGAAATCGGTAGTGTACACACGCCAGGGCAACCCGGCTTGGATTGGCCAGAACCGCGACAGGAACATTTCGATTCCTCCGGATACTCTGCGCATCAGGTCCAACGATCTCTTCTATGGAAATGCGGATTACGATCCGCAGCCGGATTGGATCGACTTCAACAAGATTCAAATTCCGCAGGCCGATGAGCAGCAGCGTTTGCTCGTGAATCTGATCCTGCAGGAAAACATGGATAAGAAACCGCTGCCAAGGTTCTGGTTCCTGCCCAGCGGGCACAAGGCCGCAGTGGTGATGACGGGAGATGATCACCAGGCCCAGGGCACTCCGTTCAACGGAGGCTCGAAGGCACAGTTCGATTACTTCCTGAGCCAGGGTCCAAACACTCCGACCGATGTACTCGACTGGAAGGCGATTCGCAGCACCAGCTATATTTATCCTGGTGTGATGCAGCCTGCCGATGTGAGTTTCTACCAGTCACAAGGCTTCGAGATCTCGCTGCATGCTAACACATCATGCCTTAACCTGAATGCCGGGGATTTTGAGAACTATTTGAGCACACAGCTCAATATGCTGCCGGCAAACTATCCGGATATCATTGCTCCTGTCACACACCGTACTCACTGCGTGATGTGGATTGACTGGGTGACCGTGCCGAAGATCCAGAGGCTTTATGGCATTCGTGCCGATGCGAACTACTACTACTGGCCCGGACCATGGGTGCAGAACAGGCCGGGATGGTTCACTGGCTCGGGTTACCCGATGCGCTTTGCTGACCTCGATGGAACCTTCGTGGACAGCTATCAATTCGCGACGCAGATTTCGGATGAGGCGCAGATCAATTACGATCTTCACATCAACACGCTTCTCGATAATGCGATCGGACCTCTGGGTTACTACGGCGTGGTGACGACGAATATTCACACTGACTCTGCAGTGCACTCGGGCATGACTTCGGTGATCACTTCTGCCAAGGCCCGCAACATTCCTGTTGTGTCGGCCAAGCAGATGCTCACATGGATTGATGGAAGGAATAATTCTTCGTTCACGAATATTGCATGGACAGATTTCGAATTAAGCTTCAATGTTTATCAATCAACCTTTGCAAGGAATTTGAAGGGAATGGTGCCGTATAAGGTTGGGGATAGTGTATTGATTGAATTGAGGAGGGATGGTTCGCCGGTGACATACACCACGGATATCATCAAGGGAATACAATACGCGTTCTTCGATGCGAATACAGGAAATTATGTCG
>CBINHQ010000599.1:0-1638 GCA_966250475.1 uncultured Chitinophagaceae bacterium | reverse complement strand
ATCGGGCAGGGACTCATTGGAATTAATCTCGGCTTTTACAGAACAGCAAGCGTGAATGTGGGGCTGACAAGTGCAGCGCTCTTCTTCGTGTTTGGAATTGTGAACCTGTTCATCCTCGCGGCAGTGATTGATGCGCTGGCTCCATCTTTTTCTTCTGAAAAGAACTGGGACAAATCGTTTCAGCTCGCCGCCTACTCAATGACGGCCGCCTATGTGGGAGCATTCTTCCTGATCTATCCGCCGCTATCGATTATTTATTTCATTTGTGCGCTGTATTGCATTTACCTGCTGTATACCGGAATACCGGTGATGAAGAAAACGCCTGCAGATAAACAGGTGAGCTACCTTGTAGTAATAATCATAGTGCTGCTCGCAGTAATGATCATTATTGGCGTGGTTCAGGCAGCGATAATCAGGTCAATTTTTTGGTCGAAATATGGATACTAAATTTTAAGATGGGAGATGAGAGATGGGAGATGGGAGATGATGAGCATGCCCCGATGAAAATCGGGGAGATGAGAGATGAGAGACTTTGAGTGGAAGATAATTCGAGTTTCCGAAGATTCTTCAATCCAAAGACCCTCATCCTTCATCTCCCATCCCTCATCCTACCTCAAGACAACTCGGCTTCAAGAAATCTCGCCGTATGGCTATGCTCATTCCCGACCAACCCCTCAGGCGTGCCCTCATAAAGAATCATCCCGCCTCCATCTCCTCCTTCAGGGCCGAGGTCGATTACATGGTCGGCGACCTTTATTACGTCCATGTTATGTTCGATTACAAGGACGGTATTGCCGCGGTCGACAAGTTTGTTTAATACATCGAGCAAGTGCCTGATGTCTTCAAAATGCAAACCGGTGGTAGGCTCATCGAGTATGTAAAATGTTTTTCCAGTGTCTCGCTTTCCAAGTTCGGTTGAGAGTTTTACGCGTTGTGCCTCTCCCCCGCTGAGAGTTACTGCAGACTGACCAAGGGTAATGTAGCCGAGACCCACATCCTGCAGCACTTTTATCTTGCGATAGATGTAAGGAACGGGTTGGAAGAATTCAACGGCTTCTTCTACGGTCATCTCCAGAACATCGGCGATGGATTTTCCTTTGTATCGTATCTCGAGTGTCTCGCGGTTGTAGCGCTTGCCGTTGCACTTCTCGCAATGCACGTATACATCGGGAAGGAAGTTCATTTCAATTACGCGCATGCCACCGCCTTCGCACACATCGCAACGACCGCTCTTAACGTTGAAGGAAAATCTTCCTGCGTTGTATCCCCTGATCTTTGCCTCGGGAATGGAAGCGAACAGGGTGCGGATCTCTGTGAAGAATCCGCAATAGGTTGCGGGATTGCTCCTCGGCGTGCGGCCAATAGGTGACTGATCGATTTCGATTACTTTATCGATGTGCTCGAGTCCCTTCACCGATTTGTATGCAAGCGGATTGGCCTTCGAACCATACGCGTGCTTTGAAAGAATGGGATAGAGCGTGGAATTTATGAGTGTTGATTTTCCGCTTCCGCTCACACCTGATACCACGATGAATTTTCCGAGAGGGAATTTCACGCTTACGTTTTGCAGGTTGTTGCCCGACGCGCCCTTGAGTTCGATGAACTTTCCATTTCCTTTTCTACGTTCAGCAGGAACTT
>CBINHQ010000598.1:0-1646 GCA_966250475.1 uncultured Chitinophagaceae bacterium | reverse complement strand
TTTATCAATTAACTAATTAGCTAATTAGTTAATTAAGTTAATTGGGCGCTTCGCTTTCTTGAGGTATAGAACAATAGTAACAGGCCGATGATGAAATATGTCATTAATGCTAATACTGAACCGCGCTGTGATCCTGTTATTTCATTGATGATGCCAAAGCTGAAAATTCCGATCACTGCGGCGATCTTTTCAGTCACATCATAAAAGCTGAAGAACGATGCCGTGTCTCTCGTCTCGGGCATGAGCTTCGCGAAAGTTGAACGGCTCAGTGATTGGATGCCTCCCATTACAAAGCCCACTGCTGCCGCGAGGCCGTAAAACTCGTAGATGCCTCCCACCGGAAGACGATAACCCGCGATGCAGATGATGATCCACACAACTACGATTGTCATCAGCGTATTGAAGTTGCCAATCCTCGAGGAAAGATTTGAAATCACAAAGGCGCCCGGAATGGCTATTAGTTGTATGATGAGTATCGCGATGATGAGATTCGTTGTGGGTATCTCCAATTCGCTCTTTCCATAAAGCGCGGCGACGAGCATCACCGTCTGTACACCCATGTTGTAGAAGAAGTATGCTGCGAGGAATCGCTTCATGGTTGGAATGTGTTTCACCTGGTTCCAAACTTTTTGCAACTCACGATATCCCTTCATCAAAACTTTGTGGGTGAGATCTCCGGAACCGGCAGGTGCAGGACGCGGAAGCCTGCGTAGCGAGAACTGACCGAAGCCCCACCACCAGATGCCAACCAACAAGAATGATAGTCTGAATTGAATCGTTGATGCGCTATTATCATCCTCGAAACCACCGATTATTCCAGGGAAGAAGATGAACACAAAGCAAACGAGCTGAAGTATCACGCTTCCCACATACCCGTATGCGAATCCTTTTGCACTCACGCGATCCTGGTCCTCCGGTGCAGCTATCTCAGGAAGAAATGAATTGTAAAACACCTGGCTTCCCCAGAAACCAACGCAGGCAACGACCATGCAGAAGATGCCGAGGCCAAGAGTGGTTACAGGAGTAGCGGTAGTGCCATCGCCGGTGTTGAAAAGGAATAGCATTGCACAGGCAAGGCTACCCATGGTGAGGAAAAAATTCATGAACCTCTTCTTCGTTCCCTTAAGGTCGGCAATGGAAGAAAGGATCGGCGAGATCAGGGCCACGATGAGCATGGCAGCCGCAAGCGCGTAATTGTACAGCGCTGTATTCTCGAAGTGGCGACCGAGAAAGGTGACGTGGGTCTTGGAGATGGCCTTGTCATCAACCGCGATGGCTTCGAAGTACGCGGGAAAGATAGTGGAGGTGATAACGAGATTGTATGCCGAGTTCGCCCAGTCGTACATGGCCCAGCCATTCACAACTTTCTTTGGCGCAGTTTGCATAAGCAGGAGACTTTAGTGGTCAAAAATAGGTTCGTTCGCTTTTTTTGAATGTCTTCCGGGATCGGACCAGTGGACGGGGATTTGTTATGATCTGTTCAGCCACGGATGTTTTTTGGACACGGATTTAGACGGATTTGACGGATGGACACGGATTTTTTTAAGCGGAACAAATCTGCTAACCTATGTTACCTAACAGAGGGCTCTAATCACTAATCACACCAGTAAAAATCAACGCGAGTAAGATTATACCTGCAATGATCC
>CBINHQ010000597.1:0-1649 GCA_966250475.1 uncultured Chitinophagaceae bacterium | reverse complement strand
TACAAGTTTCTTATAAATACGGGGATGTTTCTCTGCGAAGCCTTCAATGTATGAAGGCGGCACGATGCAGCACAGCCCCTCCAGCAATACAGGCTCGTAATCCTTCGCCAAAACTTTTTTGATGAATGATGGATTGTAATACCAGCATTTGAATTTTCTTCCTTCCACTTTTGCATTCGCGCTCCTTCCTCCCAAGCGCCGAAAGGCAGTCTTGAATTTTCCTTTGAATACAAGCAGCAATTCCCAAAGGCAAAACCTGGGTAGAATGACAAGCGTCACGTGCCCGCCGGGTTTTAGAATTTGGTTGAATGAATGCAACACTTTTTCCAGGTCTTCCGTGCAATTCAACCCTGCAAAGTTGGAGAAGATATGATCGTATGGTCCGCGATCGTACAGATTCTCCAGGTCGGTGTATGATCGCTGTTCCTGTGTGATCAGTTCGCCAAGGTCCTCCCTCGCTACCTTTTCTTTCAAAGTTAACTGCATGCCTACAGAAATGTCTGTAGCGTGAACGCAGTGCCCGAGCTTCGCAAAGTATATCGCATCTTCTCCAGTGCCAGCATTCAACTCCAGAATGGATGATGCTGGTGACAAAAATTTCAGCACATGATCTCGTACGCGTTGACGCTTGTAACGAATGATCTCATCCTCCCCGTACAAATCATCGAAGACCGGCGCCTGTTTGTCGAATGCCTCCGCGGCCGCCTGCTCATTCATTATCGTAATGGTCTCATTCATGCATTCGCCTCCAATCTCCTCAGCCTTTGTTTGTCTATCCACGCAGCAGGTGCGTAATAGAAAAATGATAACGCCTTCTTCACGGAACGGCGTCCTGCCTTAATCGGTGATGAAAGAATCTTTCTACCCTGTTGCAATGCAAGATGCATCCTGTAAGTCCTGTGCACATACCGGTGCAGTCGCTTGTAGAATATCGGCTGGTACGTATTCCTGAACATCATCGCCAGTTCATCCGAATCTGTCCAGTTCGATTTCATCGAGAGCTCATTCTTCACTCTTTCGAAAAATGCTGTGCCGGGCAGCGGGTATGAAACCGATATGCCAATCTCGTGAGGAAGGAGTTTGGTGATCATCCTGATCGTTCGCGTGATGTCTTCCCGCGTCTCGCCGGGATAACCGAACTGAATGAAGAAGGAAGGGTGAATGTCGTGCTTCTTCAGCAATTCCGTTGCCTCGAAAATCTGTTCCACCGTGGTACCCTTGTCCATGGCATCGAGAATTTTCTGCGAGCCACTCTCGGCTCCCATCCACACATTCTCGCATCCTGCTCTGGCAAGGTCACGAATGTAATTCTCCTGTACCAGCAGGTCAGCTCTGGCTTGAATCTTGAAACGAAACTTCAATCCTTTTTCCTCGAGGATGTTTGCGAATTCATGCACCCAGCCAGGTTTCAACCCAAAGATGTCGTCGCAAAACCAGATATGATCGAAATGATATTTTTCTCGTAGGAATAATAATTCGCTGACGACATTCTCGGGCGACCTCGAATTATACCTGTTGCCATAGATTGGCTTCGCGCACCAGTTACATTTGAAAGGGCATCCTCTCGTTGTGGCCATGTTGAGCGAGAAATAACCAGCGCTTCTCATCCACATCTTTCTATATGGTTCGAGGTCTACGAGATCCCAGGC
>CBINHQ010000596.1:0-1654 GCA_966250475.1 uncultured Chitinophagaceae bacterium | reverse complement strand
TTGTGAACAAGCTCGACCGCGATGGCAAGAATCGGTTTGATCTGCTGGAAGAGATCGAGAAGGAATTATCCATCGGCCTTCACCCCATGACCTGGCCCATCAACAGCGGGAAGGAGTTCAAGGGTGTGTATAATCTTCATGATAAGAACCTCCTTATTTTTTCTGCCCATACAAAGGCTAGCGAGGAAGACAGCATCTTCGTTTCCGATCTTTCCGAAGAAATTGTAGACAGGAAACTTGGCGAGCGCGACGCTGCATTGCTGCGCGAGGATGTGGAATTGGTGGATGGTGTCCATGGCGTGCTGAATGTGGATGATTATCTCGCCGGTAAGGTGGCTCCAGTCTTCTTCGGCAGCGCCATCAATAATTTCGGGGTTAAGGAAATGCTCGATACATTCATTCGCATTGCTCCAACACCTCGTAGCAGGCAAACCACTACGAGAGTTGTCGATGTAGAGGAGGATAAGCTAAGCGGTTTTGTGTTCAAGATTCACGCAAACCTCGATCCCAAACACCGCGACAGGATCGCTTTCTTCAGAGTCTGCTCAGGTAAATTCGAGCGAAACAAGTATTTCCATCACGTACGCCTGGATAAAGATGTGCGCTTCAGCAATCCCTACAGCTTCATGGCAAGGGAGAAGAGCATCATCGAAGACGCATACGCAGGTGATGTAGTCGGTCTCTTCGATACGGGCAACTTCAAGATCGGCGACACACTCACCGAAGGAGAAGACTTCTACTTCACGGGCATTCCTTCCTTCTCGCCGGAAATCTTCAAGGAAGTGGTGAACAAGGATCCGATGAAGACCAAGCAACTTGAGAAAGGTCTGCTTCAATTAACCGACGAAGGAGTTGCGCAGTTGTTCACTCAGTTTGGCGGCAACAAGAAGATCATCGGTTGCGTGGGCGAACTGCAGTTCGAGGTAATTCAATACCGACTGCTTCATGAATACGGTGCATCCGTCGCATTCAATACACTGCCTTTCTACAAAGCATGCTGGATTACGAGTGAAGACAGGAATAAATTAAATGACTTCACCAAATTCAAGCAGGCCAACATTGCCGAGGATAAGGATGGTCACCTTGTGTACCTCGCGCAAAGTGAATGGTTCCTGAATACGGAGAGAACTAACAACCCCGAAATCGAGTTCCATTTCACTTCCGAGATACACAAGGAAACGGAAGCCTGATCAATTATCGCTGCATCCTGCTAAGGGCATACACGTCTGCCCCCTTCGTGATCCTCACTTTGAATTCATCGATGAAGGTTACTGTCCATGTTCCTTCAAATAGCAATGAAGGATCTGCAGCGTCTTCCGCGTTGCAACTATTATCGACAACCAGCGTAGATCCGCTCAGGTTGAATGTTCCTGAACAAATGATTGGAACACGGGGGTTGTCACTTTGACCTTCGAAGGTGTTGTCCGAATTGAAGAGTATGTTAACCCGGGCGGAGTCCATCCCATTTCTCGAGAAGGTACCCAGGTAACGTCCATACAGTTCTTCTTTTGCTGAAGCAGATGCGAATCGCATATCATCTTCAATCCTATCTTTCTGGCAGGCGGCTAATCCGATTACAATGGCCAACAGGCCGGCTATCTGTTTCATACGTCACAAGGTTTGATTCGGGAGAGTAAATTCAAATACTGTGCTA
>CBINHQ010000595.1:0-1660 GCA_966250475.1 uncultured Chitinophagaceae bacterium | reverse complement strand
CTTAAACCCTTAAACCTTTAAACCATTTAAACTTTCCATCCGCAGGGCTCCACCCCGCGCTATGTTGAGTCGCCCTTTCAGGGCTTCGATCAAACCTCAAACTCCAAACCCCCAACCCTTTAGGCCTTACCTTATCAACGTAATGTCTCCCTTCCTCCGCGCTTTGGTTCCATCAAAAAACTCCACCTCAAGCGTGTACGCATAGACATCCATTGGTTGCACAACCCCTTTCACTCTTCCATCCCAACCTTCTTTCTGGCTGCTGGTTTCAAAAACCTTTTGTCCCCAGCGGTTGTAGATTGTGAATTTCATTTTCGCTATTCCGAATCCGCGCACGAATACCCTGCTGTTAACGTCGCCGCTGTTTGGCGTAAACGCGTTGGGCACGTCGAGTGCGGGCACTACAAGCGTGCTGACCTCGAGGCAGGTTGTATCGCTGCACCCGATTTCGTTAAATGTGATCAGGCAGGCATTGAATGTGCCGGTTGCATTATACTGGTATTCGAATGGAGCCCGCGATGTGGTGATGAGTGAATCACCATCGCCGAACAACCACTTGAATAAGGTTGAGTTCATGGATGAATTGTTCACGAACGTGGTGGGAGTATTCTCCACCGGCAATATGGGAGAGAAGCTGAAATTGGCCGTGGTGGCCTCATACACCACGATGGTGAATTTCGCAGTATCTCGCACATTGCAAGTGTTCGGATCAATCGCGATCATCGTGATCTCGTACGTGCCCGGAGCCGTGTAAAGATGGGTGGGATTGGCAAGCGTTGATGTATTGTCCGCACCCGAAGCAGGATCGCCGAAATTCCATTCGAAGGATTGTGCCGTGGTAGTGTTTGTGAACTCTGCAGTGTAAGGTGCGCATCCCGTCGGCGGCGTAGAGAATTCAGCCACCACATTCATCGAGACATCGATTCTCAATTCAATTGAATCGGGATTGTTACAATACGCTGTATCCTTCAAAATTAGTTTGACGAAGTAAGTACCGGGGCCGGGATAAGAATGATTCTGTGGAGCCAGACCTGCCACTACCCTCTGACTTCCATCACCGAAATCCCAGATAAATGAAGTATCGGTGAATGGACGGGAGACATCGGTAGTGGAAAGATTTTCGAAGCGATAGTTGAACTGCTCGCAAGGTTCAAGCTTCACTGCATTTATTGCAAGGTTCGCTTTGAGGTCGCCGACCCTGATTTGCAAATAAGATGTGTCACGCTCGTTACAAGTATTTGGATTGATTGCCACAAGCATCACGGTATAGAGCCCCGCATTGTTGTAAGTATGCGTCTGCGTGTAACCCGTTGCTGCAGGCAATGGTCCCACATCGGGGCCTTCGCCGAAGTTCCAGATGTATTCCGTTGCGTTTCTCACGAGATCAGTGAATACAACTTCGAGCGGAAGACATCCTGCAGTATCGCGAATCACTCCATTGATCTGCGATTCAACATCCGATCCCACACCTGCGAAGTTGAAGGCGATCTTCACCATCTGCAAATTACATCCGTTGGTAGCAGGATTGGTTGGAGACCATGAGCCGGGCGTGGTAGGCACATTGGTTGCACCTGAACCACCTCCGCAATTAGCACAAAGAGCCTGGTAAATTATTCCTTCCGGATCAAACCTGCTGGTGCCGCCATCCACGTGGTCGGCG
>CBINHQ010000594.1:0-1675 GCA_966250475.1 uncultured Chitinophagaceae bacterium | reverse complement strand
GAAACCGGCGTTGAAGAGGCAGATCCAACATTGATTACTGTCTGAAGATTCGACACCTCGATTGCTTCTTCAGGAACGGCAAAGTATGTGGTGTTGTTGATGGCATTGTACTCATCAACCGCATCGAGGTCGAGTTCAAATTCAACCGTCACATTTTCCTCTGCCTTGTGTGTGGCTGTGGCAGTCACGGCGAATTCGGCAGGAGTGTCTTCCACTGAGAATTTTACAATGGGAGAAACCTCGGTTCCTGTCACCAGGATGACGGGATTCCCAAACTCAGACTTCTTACAACTGAATACTGAGAGTAAAACCAGGGAAAATACCAGATATATTCTTGATTTCATTTTAATGAATTTTAAATTTTTCATGCATTAATGAACCGCGGGATTAGCAATCTGAATGCAGCGTCTAACATTGTAATAAGGAATTCCTGTCTTGGAATAATAGTCCCTGTCGAAGTAGAACGCCCCGAATCCCGCCTTCTTTCCCTGGGTTGGATTCCACCTTGCCATGCCTTCGAGTGAATACATCCTCGAACCATCGGTGGTAAGCGTGTTTCCATTGGCCTCGGTGAATGGAGTGCCTCCGTTCTCGGAGAAGTCACCAAAGTTTTCTGTAACGATAAACTTACCCGGTGGAACCGCAGCCTGCACTGCGTTGTAATAGTTTTGAAGATTATTTGCTGTTTGAATTCCTCCTGTACCCTGCGAATAGGCCTGACGAATGAAGTAGTTCGCGTATTGTCCTGTTGCCGTCGGCGGAGCCTGGTTGAAGAAGTCGATGATCAGCAATTTCTCAGGATACATTCCCTGTGGTCCGAAGTATTGCGCGATGTGTTCAACCAGCTTGGTGAAGTTCGCGCCCTGCAGCCAGTCACCCGCGGGTTCGTAGTCGAGGTCAACTCCATCCATGTCGTTGTCGAGAACCTGATCGACAAGATGCTGTGCATACACTTCGATGCCTGCATCATTCTTATTCTGGCTGAGGTCGTATTCGGTTCCGTCTTTCAGCGTGATAACATGGTTCATGCGCGTGATGGTTGGCACAACGAACTTTGTGCCCTTGATGCTTCTCACGTATTTCATGTCTGCATAAGCAATCGGTGCGTAGTTGCTCTTCGTTGGATCGTTACCCGGAATACCCATCCAGAGTGAAACGATGTCCATGCTATCCGGCAAGCCGATTATTCTTTCACCCCAGGATGCAGGATCCTTGAAACCACTGGAACCTGCGATGGGCGCATAGGCCGCATACCAGCCGAAGCAAAGTGTATGATCTGTTTCTTTATACGCGCGAAGATTTGCGTAGTACTGCTCATCATAAGTGTATGGCTTCTGGATTTCCAGCGCCTCCTGCTTATTGCAACCCGTGAATGCGACAGCGGCTACCAGCAGGATCATCAATGACATCAATTTTATTTTCATGATAGTCGTTTTAGCTTGAATGATTATTTATTATCCCACCAGAGTTTTGTGCCTCCACCATCAGGACCGGCGAGTTTGGAAATACCAGACTGCACGCCGGCCATGTTGTTGTTGTACTCGGATTGAGGATATGGTATCCTGCGTACCTGCATGGCTGTGTTGATGGTTCCATTACTTTGATTGCTCACCACAGGAAGGAGCTTGGGATAACCAGTCCTCCTGAACTCTGCCCAGCCTTCGGGGCCATCGGG
>CBINHQ010000593.1:0-1684 GCA_966250475.1 uncultured Chitinophagaceae bacterium | reverse complement strand
TGCATTAAAGGAGATCAAAATAGAGCAGGTATAGAAATCTCCCGATCAAGTCCGGGATTACACAGGTCAAGCCCGGACAGCTCGGCCTGAGGCGCCTATCTTTGCACTATGTCTGAAGACCTCCACATCATCACCGGCACCAAGACCGAACAATACCAATCCCTCCTCCCTCAAATCCGTGGCTTACTCGATGGAGAGACTAATCTCGTGGCTAACCTCGCCAACCTCGCCGCGGCCCTCAAAGAACAATTCAACTGGCTCTGGGTCGGATTCTACCTCGTACAAGACGACCAATTAATCGTCGGTCCATTCCAGGGACCCGTGGCTTGCACACGCATTCGTAAAGGCAAGGGTGTCTGCGGCACAAGCTGGGCAGAAGCTCGCACCATCATCGTGGAAGATGTAGAAAAATTTCCGGGACACATCGCATGCAGCAGTCGCTCACGCTCGGAGATCGTTGTTCCCATCATCCGTGAAGGAGTTGTAGTGGCCGTACTCGATGCCGATAGCGAGTCCCTCAATCATTACGACGAAACCGATAAGGATTACCTCGAACAAATTGTTTCATTAATTCCGTTTTGATGAAGAAGACTGTAAGAATACGTGTGACAGGAAAGGTGCAGGGAGTGTTCTATAGGCAGTCCACCAAGGAAACGGCGAAAGCTCTCGGTATAACCGGTGAAGTAAGGAATGAAGATGATGGTACCGTCACTGTCATAGCCACGGGTACGAATGAGCAAATCCAGCGCCTGGCAGACTGGTGCAAAATTGGTCCGCGAAAAGCGGTGGTGGAAAGTGTTGATATGGATGAGGAGGAGTTGAAGGAGTTTTCTGATTTCCGCATTGTTAGGTAGCGTTTTTTTACAACAAGTTTCTCCGTCGAAAATACATTTTCCCTTCGTGTAAATCCCCTTGAATCTTTCTTACCTGGTTGTAGCATTGCAAAAACACTTTTATGGGAAAGGATATGTTGCATCACGAGATCACTTCTGAAATTTTAAGGGCTTACTACAGGGTCTACAATTTTCTGGGGTATGGGTTTTTGGAAAAGGTGTATCATAATGCGTTGTTGTTTGAATTGGCGAATACGGGGTTGAGGTTTGAAAACAGGGTGCCGATTGAGGTGCATTATAAGGGAGTGCATGTGGGGCATTATAATGCAGATATAGTTGTGGAGGAAAAAGTGATTATTGAGATTAAGGCTGTGGAGATGCTTCGGAAGGAGCATGAGGCGCAGTTGTTGAATTATTTAAAGGCTACGGGTATCCGGGTTGGGATGCTTTTGAATTTCGGGAAGGATCCTGAGTTTCGGAGGAGGATTTGCTAGGGTTCCGGGTGTCCGCCTGCGGCGGAGCCACGGGTTTTGTTTGTCCGCCTGCGGCGGAAGTCACGGGTTTAATGTTCGCCTGCGGCGGAGCCACGGAATTTTGAACACGGATTTAGACGGATTGGACGGATGCACACGGATTTTTTTGGCCGCCTTCGGCGGAGCCACGGGTTTAATGTTCGCCTTCGGCGGAAGTAAGGGAATTTTTGAACACGGATTTAGACGGATTGGACGGATGCACACGGATTTTGTGGCCGCCTTCGGCGGAGCCACGGGTTTTGTTTGGCCGACTTCTACGGAGCCACGGGTTTAATGTTCGCCTGCGGCGGAGCCACGGAATTTTGAACACGGATTTAG
>CBINHQ010000592.1:0-1684 GCA_966250475.1 uncultured Chitinophagaceae bacterium | reverse complement strand
GACGAATCCGCGAAGATGACCTTCAACGAAGAATCCGGCGCATACGAAGGCACGTTGTTCCTCAAGCAGGGTTATTACAATTATTCCTACATCACTCGCGATGCGAAGAATCCCGTCAACGACAGATTCTCGTTCGCCAGCACGGAGGGAAGTTTCAACAGCACTGAGAACAACTACACGGTTCTCGTGTATTTCCGGGGCTTCGGTGCACGTTCTGATGAATTGATTGGGCTGGCCCAGGTGAATTCTATGAATTAGTTAATTAGCTAATTACCTAATTAACTAATTAGCTTATCTTCGCGCCCGGCAGGTCTTACACGACCAGCTCCTGCTGAATCCTCCCAGGGCCGGAAGGCAGCAAGAGTAGGTGGTTGAGCGGTGCGATGTAATAAGCCTGCCGATTTTTTTCTTCCATTAAAGCTTTCTTACCGGATTTCACCTTCAAACAGCGCTAACAATTAATCAGCCTCATATATGAATTTTTTTATTGATACAGCCAACCTCGCACAAATTAAAGAAGCAAATGAATTAGGGATCCTCGATGGGGTGACCACCAATCCTTCGCTAATGGCCAAGGAAGGGATTCGCGGCGCCGAGGCGGTGATGAATCATTACAAGACCATTTGTGAGTTGGTGGATGGCGACATCAGCGCGGAAGTTATCTCAACAGACTTCGCAGGCATCGTGGATGAAGGAAAGAAGCTGGCGGCAATCCACCCCAATATCGTCGTAAAGGTGCCAATGATCAAAGACGGCGTGAAGGCGTTGAAATGGTTTTCTGACAATGGCATTAAGACTAATTGCACTCTCGTATTCTCAGCCGGTCAGGCGATCCTCGCCGCAAAGGCCGGAGCTACATATGTATCACCCTTTATCGGACGCATCGACGACAGCAACTGGGACGGCGTTGACCTGATCGCTCAGATCTCTCAGATCTATTCGATCCAGGGTTATAAGACCAAGATACTCGCGGCATCCATCCGCAGCGCACTCCACATCGTGAAATGCGCAGAAGCGGGAGCGGATGTTTGCACTTGTCCCCTCGATTCGATCCTCGGTCTCCTGAAACACCCGCTCACCGACATTGGTCTGGCGAAGTTTTTGGAAGATGCGAAGAAGAGCGCTTAATTCAAATCAATCCGGGCTACCTGAATATTTTAAAGCTTGTAATTGACAGCCGTGTTTCCTAATTTGTTAATTAGCGAATGCATGGCAACCTTTCCATGTCGCCATCAGTCATAAGGCTAATAAAACATTCCCGTGAAAAGACAGTTTCTGCTTCTCATACTCATAATGGCCGGCTTCATGGCGAAGGCACAGAAGGTGGACAGTATCTACTTCCATCTGTACACCGACAGCCTGAAGAAGGGCACCTACAATTACATTAACGTCGATGGTAAGATGTCCGACGGCACCTGGAAGCCGTTGACTGAAAAGGAAATCATCTTCACTTCATCCGATTGCAAATTTTCGGGGAATGAACTGATCGTTCCTGCTGACTATGACGGTGAAAAGATTACAGTCAAAGCCGTGCTTCGTGACCGCCCGGAGGTTTGGAAGGAAGTGACGATTTGGATTAAGAAGAAGCCAGATCCGGAGAGATTGCCGAGTAAGGAGGAGATTTTGAGGAGGCGGGGGAGGAATTAGGTAATTAGTTAATTAGTTAATTAGTTAATTAGTTAAT
>CBINHQ010000591.1:0-1693 GCA_966250475.1 uncultured Chitinophagaceae bacterium | reverse complement strand
TTTCCATTCTGCCCCCTATTTTTTTGCCCTTATCCTACGGGCTACTGCCCTGCCGCTAAGCAACGCGGCTTCCACAGTACCAGCCTGCTTTCCTTCGAATACTCCTTCCCCCGCGAAATAAATTGTATCCTCTACAGGTCTGCTCAATATCTCTCTCGCTGCCTTGGTTTCCACAAGCGGAAAACTGTATCCTCCTTCGGAGAAGTCGTTTCGAAACCAATTTCGCACTTCCGCATGCACTACCTGTTCTTTCAATTCTTCCATGTTGATGCGAAAGATTGATGTCAGCGATTGATACGCGAGTTGCAAGAGTGACTCATCATCTTTATCTCCTATTGAAAGCACCTGCGGCCCACCCTTCCAACCCACGAGGTAGTGGTTGTCGTTGATCGTGCGTGTCCACCATGTGGGAATCTGTTCTTCGGAAAGAATGAAGGAAATGTTTTTCTGAAAGGAACTCCAGATGGGTTTCCTGAATTGAACAATGAATTTAATTACGGGACCGAAGCCAATCATTCTGTATGCATGCAGGTGTTCTTCCGGAATTGGGTTGAAGCGAATGGTACAAGGACCAATTGTTCGCTGAAGAATTCCTGCGGAAACTGTGATGATAAGTTTCGAACCGCTGAACAATTTTCCATCCCTGGAACGAACCTGCACCTCGCCTTCCTTCCAATCGACTTGCTCAACGCAGCAATTAGTGATGATTTCCACTCCGTTCTTCCTGCACTCATCTGCCAGGTAGTTGATCAGCGAAATATATCCATCGGGAATGCAATAGTTCTGTGCTTCCTGCGATCCCCATTCGACATGCAATCCTTTTATTCCCGCGATGTGTGAATCCGCCAGGTTGAATCCTTCTGCAAATTCCGTCGCCTGTTTTCTTAATGCTTCGAATTCTTCACCCGGAAATCTCTTCTCGAGAAATGCGCTTAGTGGCATGTCTTTCTTAGCCTTCTTCATTGCAGTTAGAAGTTTGTCCCATCCTTCGAAGCCTTCGTCCATCAGCTTCCATTCGCCGTTGTGCACGCGGCAGATGTCGCCACCGAATTTTTCATAATCGACGCCGGCTTTCTTCAGAAGTTTCATGGTGGCCTTCAGATCTCCATGAATGAATTCGGCTCCACCTTCTACCGGAGTTGAGAATTTATCGTTCTTGATTGTGTTGATTCTTCCGCCTAAGCGATCGGATGCTTCGAGGATAACGACCTTGAATTTCTTCGAGAGCAGTTTCGCGGCCTTCAGCCCACTGGCGCCGGCACCGATAACGATGATGGTTGGGGTCATGGGATTTTTAAACCAAACTCTGTACCGTAAACAATGAACGCAATTGTAGATGGACCATTGGCCGCGGATTAAATATGATTGTTTATGATTTGTTATGATTAGATCCGTGTTCATCCGTGTAATCCGTGGCTAAAATCGGTGCGGGTGCCACGGTGGCATTTTTTTTGGCCACGGATTACACGGATGACACGGATTTTGAGATTTAGGGTTTGATCATAGCAAATCATAAGCAATCATTACAAATCCGCGGCCAATGGTTCTACTCTCTAAAACTTTCCAAATTTTCTCTGCATCTTTGACCCAAAGTCCCTCGATCTTTATCGGGAAATGCCCTCATCCCCGATTTTCATCGGGACATGCCCTCATCCCTCATCCCTCATCTTCTAAATACTTTGCATCGGTTTGC
>CBINHQ010000590.1:0-1698 GCA_966250475.1 uncultured Chitinophagaceae bacterium | reverse complement strand
AGGTTGTGGTTGTTGTTAACCGTAGACCGTTAATCGTAGACCGTTAACCGTGGACGGACCGTGGATAAGCTTGCAATGACTGAGTTCAGAATTGACTCTAGTCAACTGTAAACTCTGGCCTCCGGTCGGCGGGCGGTCAACTGTTTACTGTTCACTGTCAACAATCACCCGCCTTTTCCTACCTTTGCCCACTCATGAAAACAAAGACTCTCAGGCGCGACAAGGTGAACATCATCACCCTGGGCTGCAGTAAGAATATGGTGGATAGCGAGGTGCTGAGCGGGCAGCTTGCAGCGAATGATATCGATGTCGTGCATGAAAGCAGGAAGCTTGATCACAATATTGTAGTGGTTAACACCTGCGGGTTCATCGATAAAGCCAAAGAAGAGAGCGTCAACACCATTCTTGACCAGGTTGAATTGAAGAGGAGAGGCCGCATCGACAAAGTGTACGTCACCGGTTGCCTGAGTGAACGTTACCGCAACAACCTGGAGACTGAGATTCCTGAAGTAGATGCCTACTTCGGTACGATGGAACTTCCCCTCATCCTGAAACAATTCGAAGCAGATTACAAAAGCGAACTCGTAGGGGAACGTCTCCTTTCAACTCCGCGGCATTACGCTTACCTAAAAATTTCCGAAGGCTGCAACCGCACTTGTTCCTTTTGCGCAATACCCCTCATGCGAGGACAGCACGTAAGCAAGCCAATCGAAGAGTTGGTGAAGGAAGCGGAAGGACTCGTGAGAAAAGGCGTGAAGGAGGTCATGCTCATTGCACAAGAACTGACATACTATGGACTTGATATCTATAAGAAGCGAATGCTACCCGACCTGCTCAACAGACTGGCTGATGTACAGGGCCTGGAATGGATCAGACTTCATTATGCATATCCATCGAAATTTCCATTGGAAATTTTAGACGTAATGCGCCAGCGTGAAAACATTTGCAACTACCTCGACATGCCGCTGCAACACGCATCAGACAACATGCTCAAGGCTATGAAAAGGCAGATCACACGAAGAGAAATGGAAGACCTCATCGTTTCCATTCGTGAAAAGGTTCCGGGCATTTGCCTCCGCACAACACTTATTGCCGGCTTCCCAGGCGAAAACCGCGATGATGTTGAAGAGTTGAAAGATTTCCTCGAAGTTCAGAGATTTGAGAGAGTGGGCATCTTCACTTACTCGCATGAAGAAGGCACCTCAGCTCATGGTCTGATTGACGATATTTCGCAGGAAGAAAAGGAAAGCCGCGCACAGGAGATCATGGAAGTGCAACAAGAAATCTCTTACGAGAAGAATCAGGAGAAGATTGGGAAAGTATTCAAGGTACTCGTTGATAAGAAGGAGGCTGGTCGCTATCTTGGAAGGACGGAATTCGACTCTGTGGAAGTGGATAATGAAGTGGTGATACAATCAAAAGAGAAGTTGACGCCAGGGGAGTTTTATAATGTTAGAATCACAAAGGCGTTTGATTATGATTTGGAGGGGGAAGTGGTTTTATAGGGTTTGGGGTTGGGGTTGGGGGTTTGAGGGCGGATGACTTTAAAGTCTTAAAATCTTAAAACTTTAAGCCATTAAGCCCAACTTCAAAAACTTCAAACTTCAAACCTCAAACTTCAAACCTCAAATCGTTCTCCCGCGGCCCAGTGGGCCCTCCCGGCCGCATCGCCCTCCCCCGCCTCCAACCAGCCATTTC
>CBINHQ010000589.1:0-1715 GCA_966250475.1 uncultured Chitinophagaceae bacterium | reverse complement strand
ATCGGGGATGAGAGATGAGAGATGTGGGATGTGAGATGAGTGAAGAATCCTAAGGTTAAAGAGTCCAAGTAAACTCTTAAACCTTTAAACTCTTAAACCAAACTTCAAACCTCAAACTCCAAACTTGCTATTGCAGGACCATCGTACGCAGATTTATTATGATGAATTATGATCAGTTATGATCGATCATAATAAATCATAAGCAATCATATTAAATCTGCGTACAATGGTCCATCTTTTAGAAAGAATCTCAATTAATCCACGCAAATTTTCGCTCTAATGTATTGAGGATGACCCAAATAAAAAATTACTCAATGTATTGAGTAAAATAACTCAATACATTGAGTAAGGCCCAGCGCTCAAGATTAACAACAAGAATTGAGTATTTTTTTTGTGAAGACGCTTCGCCATCAGGACCAGTGTACACGGATTTATTATGATGAATTATGATCAATTATGATCGATCATAATAAATCATAAGCAATCATATCAAATCTGCGTACAATGGTCCATGAATTTCATAAGGCGTAATTTTAATCAATGGATCCCATGTTTAATCGTTCGCTGCAGCAGTTCAAATCCTCGGTTGGAGTAAAGTTCCAGTTGTACAACAGCCTTTTCACTTCGCTTCCTTTCAATCGAATTGAGAAGACAGGAATTCTTCTGTCACTACTGGCGAATAATTGCGAGGAGGGATATGAGAAGGGGATGAGTCCCGTTGCAATCATCGAGGAGTTCTTTACGAGACACACGACATACAAGGCTGAGAAGGAACAACTCGACCTGTTGTTTCGCATTGTGCAATACGTGGAGCGACAAGTGGTGTTGTTCGATGCCCTGGAGGATGCAAGTTTCTCCGAGGTGCACGACCTTCATGGCCCGGGTACGATCAAGCATCTGGAATCGGAAGTGATCGCCGAGGGAAAGAAAGAAGAGCTTTCGCAGAAGCTTCGTGACTTCAGTGTGAGGCTGGTGCTGACTGCGCATCCCACGCAGTTCTATCCGGGTCCGGTGCTGGGAATCATCCATGATCTTTCGAAGGCGCTGCGCGAGAATAACACCGATCTCGTCAATACACTTCTTCAGCAATTAGGAAAGACACCTTTCCTTAAAAAGCAGAAACCGACTCCTTATGATGAAGCAGTGAGCCTGATCTGGTTTTTGGAGAATGTTTTCTACCAGGCGGCGGGAAGGATTGTTTCTAATCTAAAGGCGCAGTTTCCCGGTGCGGTAAGCAAAGAGCATCCCTGCATTCGTATGGGCTTCTGGCCCGGAGGCGACATGGATGGCAATCCCTTCGTGACGGGAGAGATCACGCGAAAAGTGGCAGACGCATTGCGCGGAAGCATCATCAAATGTTATTACCTCGATGTGAGAAAGCTGAAGCGCAGACTCACATTCGCAAACATTGATACGCTTCTCACCGATCTCGAAGCGAAGCTTTATTCGAATCTCTTCATTCCTGGCGAAGGCACCGAACTCGGCAGCGAGGAGATACTGAAGACGCTCAACGAGATCAGGGAGATCATCGTGAGCCAGCATAACGGGCTCTTCCTTCACCTCGTGGAAGGATTGATAACTCGAGTGGAATTGTTCGGCCTCTACTTCGCCACGCTTGATGTGAGACAGGATAGCTCTGTACATAGTAGACTGCTAGAAACGCTTGGTGCGGTGGATAAGAACTATCAATCGCTAACTGATAAAGAAAAGCTCGA
>CBINHQ010000588.1:0-1738 GCA_966250475.1 uncultured Chitinophagaceae bacterium | reverse complement strand
CATCAAATCCGGTGAAGGGTTATGTGTTTGGCAATACGAATGATGAAGCGGTGCTTTCTGAGTTACTCACCATGCTTCGCAGGCATGAGATTGATGTGAGGCAATTCAGGAATACGGTGAATGTGAAAGGAACGAAGTACGCGCCTTCGAATTCATACATAGTCTCGTTGAATCAGCCGCAGTCTAGATTAATACAAACTATTTTCTCGAGAGTGCGTGAATTCCGCGACAGTTTGTTTTACGACATCACTTCATGGACAATACCGCTTGCGTTCGGTATGGATGTGGATGAACTCAATGCCTCGCAAATGAGAGATGCATCAATAGGAGAAGCAGCAAGGACCCGTGCGAAATACCAGGCACTGGCTACAATGTCATCCATTGCATACCTGGTGAGGTGGAGCGACCTCGAATCTCCTGCTGCTTTGTATGAAATTTTGCAGAAGGGAATCAAGGCAAAAGTTTCGACGAAGAAATTTGAAATGAGAGTTGCTGGCAACATTATGAGTTATGATCCGGGTACAATCCTGATTCCTGTGAGCATGCAATCACTTTCTTCGGAAAGGATATTTGCAGTATTGCAACAAGTGAGCAACAAGTATAGCGTGCGCATTGAACCGGTGACAACTGGTGGAGTTGTATCGGGTACCGATCTCGGCAGCAGCAATTTCCTTTCGGTGACGAAGCCTTCGATTGCTATGCTTGTAGGTTCCGGCGTGAGCGCTCTCGATGCGGGAGAAGTATGGCATCTTCTCGATCAGCGCATGAACATATCCGCCACACATCTTGAGATCGCTACTTTCAATCGCGTGGATCTTTCAAAATACAATACCATCATCATGGTGGGAGGATCGTATTCGGGTTTGAGCGCATCAAAATTGAAATCATGGGTGGAAGGCGGAGGTACTCTGGTGCTGACGGAAGATGCTGTTACGTGGGCTGAAAGAAATGAGATTAGCAAAGCGAGTTTCAAGAAATCTTCATCTGATGACGATGGAAAGAATTTCCTTCCATACGATCAGCGTTCGCAGATGGATGGCGCACAGCAGGTACGCGGCGCCATCTTCGAAGTTGAGATCGATCGTACGCATCCGCTGGCATTTGGCTATGATAAGGATCGAATCAGCCTATTCAAGAGTAACAGGATTTTCATGGAGCCATCATCGAGTCCGTATGCCACTCCGTTCAGATTCGTGGATAAGCCACTGCAGTCGGGCTGGGTGAGTAAACAAAATTTAGAAAAGATCAGCAACTCCGCGGCGGTGGTGGTGAGTTCGATTGGAAGCGGAAGGGTGATCAATATTTCGGAGAATCCGAATTTCCGTGCGATATGGTTGGGAGGGACGAAGTTGTTTATGAATGCGGTGTTCTTCGGGAGGAATGTGAGGTGAGATAATAAAGGGATAGGACTATGGTAATTTAACATGACTAATCCGTGTTCATCCGTTCAATCCGTGGCTCAACAAAAAAATCCGTGGCATCCGTGAAATCCGTGGCTGCAGGACCATTGGCCGCAGATTTAATATGATTGCTTATGATTTGTTATGATCGATCATAATAAATCATAATTCATCATAACTAATCCGTGTCCCATGGTCCAGACACTAATGCATCTTATTGCTCTGGAAAGCTAATTAAAAACCTCTCCGCAATCTTTTTCAACTCCTTCAGCACTTCGCTATGTATCGGTATCCCTTCCTTCCGATACTTTTCTTCGAAAGCTCTTTCAGGATCGCCG
>CBINHQ010000587.1:0-1739 GCA_966250475.1 uncultured Chitinophagaceae bacterium | reverse complement strand
AAATTCTTCGACAGTTCCTGGTATGTGTTGGGTGAAAGTGTGAAGCAGTTTGAAATGGAGTATGCGAAATTCAACCAGGTTGAGCATTGTGTTGGTGTGAGCAACGGACTCGACGCACTTCATCTCGCTCTGCTTGCATTGGGAATTGGCGAAGGCGATGAAGTGATCGTTCCTTCAAACACATACATTGCCACCGTGCTCGCTGTTTCTTACACTGGTGCGAAGCCTGTGTTGGTGGAACCAAGGAAGACCACCTATAACATCGACCCTGAGAAGATTGAAGCAGCAATAACCGGAAGAACTAAGGCCATTATGCCCGTACACCTCTATGGGCAGTGCTGCGAAATGGATGCAATTATGGAGATTGCGAAGAAAAGAAACCTGTTCGTTATTGAAGACAACGCACAGTCACAAGCATCTTCTTACAATGGCAGGCTAGCGGGAAGTTTTGGTCATGTTAACGGCACAAGCTTCTATCCGGGTAAGAATCTTGGGGCTCTGGGCGATGCAGGCGCAGTAACTACCAACGATCCTGAATTGGCATCACGCGTGTCAGTGCTTCGCAATTATGGTTCGCAGAAGAAATATTACAATGAAGTGATCGGGCATAACATGCGCCTGGATGAATTGCAAGCCGCGATGCTCCTGGTCAAGCTGAAATATCTCGAAGGATGGACTAAGGAACGCCGGCAAATTGCTTCATGGTACGATGAAGAACTTGCAGGCATTGATGATCTCGCAATTCCTGTTATTGCGGATAAGGCCACGCATGTTTATCACCTTTACGTAGTGCGCACAAGCAGGAGAACTGCGCTCCAGGAGCATTTGCAAGCAAATGGAATCGGCACGCTGATTCATTATCCTATTCCTCCGCACCTTCAACAGGCATACCGGCATCTCGGATTCGGGAAGGGAAGTTTTCCAATTGCCGAAGAGGTTGCTGAAACCTGTCTCAGCCTTCCACTCTGGCCCGGCATGAGCAGGGATGAGGTGAAGAAAGTTTCAAATGCGGTGAGAAATTTCAGGCCTTGAAAAGGATCTTTCAAAAGGCAGTAAGAACGGCAAAGACTGACCTGGTCAGGGTTTCGGCATGGTCCGGTGTCTCGACCGTCGTAAGAATGATCACGGGTCTTGTGTCGATTAAAGTGGTGGCTCACGTAGTGGGACCGGCAGGGATCGCCATGGTCGGACAGTTTCTCAACAGCATTTCCATGGTAAGTCTGCTTGGAACCGGGGGTATCGGACAGGGCGTGACTAAATATATCGCAGAGTATTACGACGAGCCGGAGAAACAGAAATCCGTTATCGCGCAGGCGGTAAGGGTGACGGCTTTCAGCACGCTCGTGATGAGCTTGTTGGTGATCATGCTTTCCCGTCCGTTTGGATTATACATCTTCAAGAATTACGACTACACTTTACTGGTAATTCTGTTTGGCCTTTCCATAGCATTCTACTCTTTCAACACGCTGCTGATAAGTATCCTCAATGGATTCAAGTCATTTCGAAAATTTGTAGCGGCAAACATTGCCTCGAGCCTGTTTGGCCTTGCACTATCGCTCTTTTTGGTATTGAAGTACGGATTGTTTGGCGCACTACTCAATTGCGTGGCCTCCCAATCGGTGATTATCATTGTAACACTACTCTACGTTTACAAAGAACCATGGTTCAAAACCATCTTTGCGAGGATGAAGCCCGACTGGAAGGTGATCAAACGACTCGGCGGCTACTCACTAATGGCG
>CBINHQ010000586.1:0-1741 GCA_966250475.1 uncultured Chitinophagaceae bacterium | reverse complement strand
TTGGTGAACATATCGAGGGGAAACTGCACATTCTGCTCCACGGTGAGGCTGTCGAATAGCGCCGAACCCTGGAACAGCATTCCAATCTCTTTGCGGATCTCGGTCTTCTCTTCGAGGTTCATTGCGCTGAAGTTCTGACCATGGTAGATGATCTCTCCTTCGTCGGGCTCGAACAAGCCGACCATGCACTTCATGAGCACGGTCTTACCGCTTCCGCTCGCACCGATGATGAGGTTGCATTGCCCAGCCTTCATCACGGCGCTTACATCATGGATGATCACTTTGCCGTTGAAACTCTTCCTTATGTTCTTTACTTCTATCAATTTTCTCCAATGATTCGGGTTATAGCAACAGGGCCGTCAGTACGTAATCGGCAAAAAGGATCATGATGCAACTCACCACCACCGACTTCGTGCTTGCACGTCCGATCTCCAACGCACCACCTTTCACATAATAGCCATAGAAGGCGGGAATGCTGGAGATGAGGAAGGCAAACGCGTAACTCTTTATCAGTGCAAAATATACATTGTAAGGTCTGAATCCTTCGAGCAATCCTTTGTCGTAGATGTCACCTGAAAGAATATTGGCCATGGTTCCCGCGAGCCTTCCGCCCCAAATGCCGAGGCCCATTGAGATCACGATTAGAAGAGGGATCATCAACAACCCGGCCACGATCTTTGGCAACACGAGATAGGTCTTTGTATTGATTCCCATAATTTCGAGCGCATCGATTTGCTCACTCACGCGCATGTTGCCCAATTCACTCGCGATCTTACTTCCGATCACACCCGCGAGTACAATGCTGGTGAGGGTAGGAGCGAACTCAAGTATTACCGTATCCCGAACGATCTGCGCAATGGTTGATTTCGGAATAAGTGGTGAAAGTAACTGGTACGCGGTCTGAATGGTCGAAACCGCTCCGATGAATACCGATATGATGGCAACGATGCCAAGTGCTCCGATTCCAATCTCCGAGCATTGATGCATGAACTCCTTCCAGTACATCCTGCTGTTCTCGGGCTTCGAAAACATGCCCTTCAGCAGCAGGAGATATTTTCCCAAATCACTTATTATCGTCATTGGCTGGTTTAGGATGTAAAATACAAAATAATTAAGTTGACTACCCGCACCCTGACCTTCGTCAGGGCTGGCTGCTTCCTCTTACAAGTCTCTACTCACTTTCCGAAAAGGCTTCCACCATTTCGACCTTCTCACAATTTCTTCCGTGGGACTGTTCTTACATTTGAGTTGCGCATCAACAACAGCTATCAATGCCATGTTGAGTATGCTTCTGACTGAACTTCCCAATTGCAAAATATGAACCGGCTTTTTGAGTCCGAGGAGGATCGGTCCAACTGCATCGGCAATGCCTAGTTCTTTTAATATGTTATAGGTGATGTTGCCTGCAGCAAGGTTGGGGAAGATGAGGGTATTCACATCCTTGTCGATTAACTCGGAGAAAGGATAGTTCTCTCTCAACAATTCCTTGTTGAAGGCCATGTTTGCCTGTATTTCTCCATCCACGATCAGGGAAGGCATACGTTGCTTTACAATTGCTCTTGCATCAGCAACCAGCTTCGCCTCGGGTGATGTGCTGCTGCCGAAGTTTGAATAACTCAGCATCGCCATTCTTGGAATGATATTGAAGTGGCGGACTTCCTTCGCAACCAGCAGGGTGATCTCAGCCAGTTCTTCTGCCGTGGGGTTGAAATTTACCGTAGTGTCTGCGAGGAAAAGAGGC
>CBINHQ010000585.1:0-1750 GCA_966250475.1 uncultured Chitinophagaceae bacterium | reverse complement strand
AACATGCGCGACGACTATAGCAAAATCTCTCAAATCGCGCTCGAGGAAAAGAAATCACAGGCGCTACAGGAATGGCTTGCGGAAAAAATTCCCACATACTACATCATGGTGGACAGTGAAACCGCTGCCGATTGTCCTCAGATCCAGAAGTTCAACAGCACCGATTCCAAAGGATTCTGATCCGGCACGAGTTTAGAATATAGACCTTTGATAAGTTTTTAAGGTCTGCTCCCCTATGTCATTTTTTTTTGATCTCGTGATCCGAAAACAATCCAGAACTTTCAATACTTGGGTAACGCGTGCCGAAGTGGAGTCCCACAGCCGATTTGATCGGGCACTTCAGATTTTCAAAGCAATACTTCCACCTCATTACCTGTAATAAGGCGGAGATAATACATGCTAATGGCCTTTTTGCAGAAAGAATCGCGCAAAACCCTGTCGATTCGAAAATGTCTGACTACATCATTCCCGAAGACTTACCCACTCTCGATAAACTTCTTCAAAAAGCCGCCGAGCCTGGAATGGACCTGCTGAATTTCGAATTCAGGTACATGGATAGGAGCAAAGAATTTCTCAAAATCTGCTGGGAGATCACACCCGAAAGGAAGGATGGAATTCCGACGGGACTCCTGCAATGGATCGGAATAGAAGAACACCAGTCGAAGGAGGTATTCGAACAAATGGGTCGCACGCTCCAGGATATTCAGGAACGCTTCAAGGCTTACGAATTCAGTGCCGAAGGAATCTGGAAGGTGGAACTAGTGGTGCCACTCGATCTTCAGCTTCCTCTCGACCAGGTAATGGAACACTGGCGCACTCATGGTCGCATTACAGATTGCAACGACAGGTTCGCGAGAATGTACGGCCTGAGCGACGCCTCGCAATTGAGGGGAAAGACGGTGGGAGACGTGATGACACTCGACGATCCCCGCATGAACGATTATTTCCAGTATCTCGTCAAGAATGATTTTCGTGCCACCGACCTCGAAACGATCCAGGCAGACGTGAACGGTAACATCAACCATTTTCTGCATAATGTGATCTGCATAATAGAAGATGGGAAGATTGCAAGAGCCTGGGGAACGGTACTCGACATCACCAAATTGAAGAGAACAGAAGAGAAACTTCAGAAGAGCGAAGAGTTCTACCGCAATCTCATCACCGTTTCCATTGATGGAATTTTGCTCGTGCGCGAGGATGGCACGATTACATTTTCTTCAGGCTCTGTTCACAGGATTCTCGGCTACGATGCCGCGAAAATGAAAGGCGAAAACATCTATTCTTTCATTCACCCCGAGGATCAGGCAAAGGCAAAATCAATATTTGTAGCTAACAGTTCGGCTGACCAGGCGGTGGTTCACGACTTCATGAACCTTCGGCTTCGGCACAGTACACGCGAATGGCTTTGGTGCCAGGTTAGAATTTTCAGTCAGCTTCAGAATCCGCACATAGGAAGAATGATCATCTATTTCTCCGACAACAGCGAACGCAAGCAGGCAGAAGATGCATTAATCGCCAGTGAACAGCGTTTCAGGAAATTGATTGAAAACATTCCTGTTGGTGTACTTCTCATAGATACGGAAGGTAAAGTCGTACTTCACAATCAAACGGCGCTTGATCTCTTAAATCTCAAAACAGAGGAATTGCAAGGCGTGCAGGTAATTTCAGGCTACGACATCATTCATGAAGATGGTAGTGTTTTCAATTCTGAGGATTATCCTATCTCAATTGCATTGCGAACGAAGAAATC
>CBINHQ010000584.1:0-1759 GCA_966250475.1 uncultured Chitinophagaceae bacterium | reverse complement strand
CACCGGCTGCGGCAAGGTAGACTGCCATTGGTGCAATTTTGTTAAGACAAATAATCTTGCGGTTGCTTTACATGAGATAGAAGATGAGGAGGTAATTAGCTAATTAGTCAATTAGTTAATTAGTCAATTAGTCAATGGGGGGACGGTGACGTCAAAGTTATTATTCGTATTTGCCCGGACATTTAGAGTTTTCTCGATAGGTGTGACCAATTCGGGTTGTCGCCTGGTATTGAAGAATTCACCCGGATCCCAGATTCCATTATTGTTTTCATCGTGAAGAATTCGCAGCTCGTATTCTCCGGGTGAGAAGAGGTTCTGTGAGAAGGAAGGTTCGGTGAGTGGGTGTGATGAGATCACTTTATCAAATTGCACGAATTGCAGCACAGGATTGGTTGACATGTCGAGGTCGATGAAGCGCAAAGAAAGTGAGCCGTAATCGGCGGACTTCCTCGTGGTGAAACTGAGCGTATCATCCTTCAGCAATTGCTGTCCGAGCGTATCCGTTGCGAAGTCTTTTTCAATGATGAGATTGTAGAGCGTTCCTTCCTGCCATTGAAAGTTCATGGTGGCGATCTTGTTGGTTGTATCCAGCGACCATGTATTTCCTGTTATGGGTGTGAAGGCTGAGTCTGAGGAGAAATGAATCTTCGTGGTGTCGAAATTGCGTAGCGGCCTCTCGAAAATGAACTGGAAAGGTTTCAGAAGATCGTGTGATCTGTCGGGGTTTGCAGAAGTCTGGTATTTCAATCGCTTCTCTTGCGTACCGGAAGTCGTTGTAGTTGTAGATTGAGTTGGCTTCAATTCATTGTAAGCTCTAAGTGTCACCGAAGGTGTGGCGCTGCCAACAACCACGGGTGAATCTGCGAATCCGAAAGCGACATTCTTATTCAGATAACGATACGAGCGTGATTCATCCTTCAATGCATACACGTAGAATGTATCGGAGGGAAGATTGCGAAAAGTAAACTCACCATTTCCGTTTAGCTTGGCTACATAACGCGGACGTTCTTTCACGAGCGCCGAATCATCGGGAGTAATGTGTAGCATCACGATGAGGGTGGAATCTACCTTTCCTGTCTCCGCCATGATCACCTTGCCGCTGAATGTTAGTGAGTCGAGCCTGGGGCCGGTGGAGAAAACGTAGTTGAAATCGCTGAGAGGATTTCCTTCGTTCACATCCACGATCGTATTGCCAAAGCTTATCGCGTAAGTGGTGTTCGGTTCGAGTGTGTCGCGCAGCCGTACGGTAACAGTATTGAGGCGTGAAGTCACGTTAGGACTATTCTTCGGAATGGGAGAAAGCATCACGTTCTGAAAAGCGTTCTCCAATTTTATAAACTCATCGAAGGTGAAGGTGATCCTGTTGCCGGTGAAGTTAACGGTTGAGTCGCCGGGCCTGGCTTCCATCAGTCTTGGAGCGGTGGTATCGCGCGGTCCACCCTCGGGCGGAACGATGTTTGCGCAGCCGGGCGCAATGAATTGCAGGCTGAAGAATGCCAACGCGACCAGGAGATATGGGAGGAACCTTTTCATGAAAGATGTTCTGCAAACTTAGTGCAATCATACTTTAATGGTTTAAAGGTTTAAAAGTTTAAGAGTTTAAGGGAGGGGGTGAGGTTTGAAGTTTGGTTCAATTCTCAAGCTCCAAACCAAAATATTTCTTAAACTCTTCCTAACTCCCGGCACATATCCCCAACCCATAAACTTTTAAACCCTTAAACCCTTAAACCTTTAAACTCTTAAACCTTTAAACTTTTAA
>CBINHQ010000583.1:0-1767 GCA_966250475.1 uncultured Chitinophagaceae bacterium | reverse complement strand
AGGAAAGAGATCGCGCTCGTCTTCACCGGTGATGAATTCGCGGATGGAGGTGAATTCATCGCGAAGACACTAGCCGCCAAAAATGTCAAAGCCTCATTTTTCTTCACAGGAAATTTCTATAGAAACTCCGGGTTTACCGAAATCATCAAACTTCTCAAAACCGATGGCCATTACCTCGGTGCGCATAGTGATAAACATCTGCTCTATTGCGATTGGTCGAATCGCGATAGCCTGCTGGTGACAAAGCAAGAATTCACTGCCGATCTTCGAAACAATTACGCGGAGATGGAAAGAGCCGGTATTTCAGGAAGCAGAGCTAAATTCTTCCTTCCCGCTTACGAATGGTACAACGACACGATCACTAAGTGGACGGCAGAGCAGGGTCTGCAACTGGTGAACTTCACGCCCGGGACTTTGTCAACCGCTGACTACACCTTCCCCGAATTGAAGAATTACCGAGACAGCGAGACCATACTTTCTTCGATTGTATCAAGAGAGGAAAGGCTCGCGAACGGCCTGAATGGGTTCATCCTTTTGGTACACATCGGCACTGACCCAAGGCGGACGGACAAATTCTACCACCGCCTTCCACGGTTGATAGATTTTCTTAACATGAAGGGCTATGCTTTTGTGCGGATTGACGAGCTTCTCAGTGGTGAATAGGCCTTCGAGTCATAAATTTGAGGAAGGCTTTTTATTATCTTTGCCGCATGCAATTCGATAAGATTCACAACAAGGGCCAGGCTAGACTCTTCAAGAACGACTACCTGGAAATGCTCACCAAGACACACCCGCTGGTGATCTGGGGCATGTACCTTCCCGTGATAGGCTACATGTTGTATTACAGTAATGCAAGGCTTGATTATCCATTGCTTCGGGTGACGCTTACGTTCTTCGCTGGAATGTTTTTCTGGACATTCTTCGAATACATCGCGCATCGCTTCATCTTTCACATGGTAAGCGACAATCCGCGACTGCAAAAATTTGCTTACACGCTCCACGGCAATCACCATCATTATCCGCGAGACAAGCAGCGACTGTTCATGCCTCCCGTGCCGAGCGTGATTATCTCTTCAGCATTGTTTGGAATCATCTACCTGATCATGGGCATGAACACATTCATGTTCTTCCCCGGCTTCATTCTTGGATATCTCATGTATGGTACGATGCATTACGCGATTCACGCCTGGAATCCCCCATTCAAGTGGATGAAGCCGCTCTGGCGTAATCACCATCTTCATCATTACAAGAATGAACATCATGGGTACGGTGTAAGCACCACCATCTGGGACCGCGTGTTCGGCACCATGTTCGATTTGAAGAAGGAAAAAGAAGATAAGGAGAAGGTGAGGGAATTGATGTTCGAACGTAAATCAAATTAAGTCGCTACCAGCGTTCATCGCCTCCGTCGTCATTTTTCGGCATTTTGAAATTCTTCAGCGATTCGCGGCGTTGCCCCTCTCGTTCTATCATTAGATTGACGATGATGGTTGCGGCATCTGTATCAGGATTTTCTTTCAGTAAGGTTTTCAATTTTTCTTCACTTACGTCCATGCGGTAGAGGATGCGGATGAGTTGGGGGAAGTCGTCAAGGAGCAAATGGTTTACATGGGCGATTAGATCGGCGTAAGATGCGCCACGGTTAGTGCCAACCAAGTCTCTTATGCTATTAAGAATTTCTGACTTCAAGACACAAATCTAGGGATTGCCTACGGCAATGGGGGCCACGGGATGGGTTTTAGCCACGGATTACACGGAGCACACGGA
>CBINHQ010000582.1:0-1775 GCA_966250475.1 uncultured Chitinophagaceae bacterium | reverse complement strand
CCCGCTCAGGGGAGGATTAGCGACATTCAATCAACGCCTCGCGAAACAGTTCATGGATGAAGGACATGAGGTTTCGATCTATTCATTCTCGCTTCAGTATCCTTCGTTTCTCTTTCCCGGTAAATCACAATTCACTGATGAACCGGCGCCAACTAACTTGAAGATTCATTCCGTAATAAATTCTATCAACCCATTTAACTGGATCAAGGTTGGAAACAGGTTGAAGAAAGAAAAACCAGATCTGATCGTCGTCAGATACTGGCTTCCCTTCATGGGCCCTGCGCTGGGCACAATATTGAGGAGAGTAAAGAAGAACAAACACACAAGAGTCGTCTGCATTGCCGACAACATTATTCCTCACGAGAAGAGACCGGGCGATAAAGCATTCACAAAATATTTTCTGAAGCCGGTGGATGGTTTCATCACGATGAGTGAAAAAGTGATGGGCGACCTCCGCGGCTTCGTAAGCAACAAACCCGCGAAACTTGTCTCCCATCCATTGTACGATACGTTTGGAGAAAAGATTTCGAAACAGGAAGCAAGGAAAAAACTCGGACTCGATCCCGGGGCAAGAATCATTCTTTTCTTCGGTTTCATTCGAAAATATAAAGGCCTCGACATGCTTTACGAGGCGATGGGCCTGCTCAAGAATGAGATGCCTCCGATTACCTTACTCGTTGCAGGAGAATTCTACGAAGACAGTGAGCCATTCTCCAAGCTTGCGGAAAGCAAGGAAATCAATGAACGACTCATTCTGCGGACGGATTTCATTCCCGACAGCGAAGTGAGATATTATCTCTGCGCAGCAGATGCGGTGATACAACCCTATCGCAACGCAACGCAGAGCGGAGTCACCCCCCTCGCCTATCATTTCGAAAAGCCAATGGTGGTGACCAATGTGGGAGGATTGCCAGCGCTGGTTCCGCATGAGAAACCGGGGCTGGTTGTCGAGCCAAATCCCGCATCAATTGCCGAAGGAATCCGCCGCTTCTATCAATTAGGCGAAGATTTTTTTATTCCTCATCTTCGCAATGAGAAATTGAAATATAGCTGGGCAGTACTGGTGCAAGAGATTTTCGGCGTAGCCACAGCAACAACTGTTAACCTAAAGAAGCCGGCCTAAACCGGCGATCAGATTTCCATGATCTATCGAAGCAAGGCGCCATTGAGAATTGGCCTGGCGGGAGGCGGCACAGACGTGAGTCCATACAGTGACCTCTACGGAGGAGCAATTCTCAATGCAACGATATCACTCTATTCAAATGCAACGATCGAGCCACTGAAAGAGGATAAGATCATAATCGAATCGCTGGACCAAAACGAAAGCTATACATTCAATTGGGCGGACCAGTTACCCATCGATGGCAATCTCGATCTTCTGAAAGGAATTTACAATCGCATTCAGAATGACTACGGCATACCACAAAAGGGATTTCACCTCTCCACCTACGTGGATGCGCCTGCAGGTTCCGGTCTCGGCACTTCCTCTACACTTGTTGTTGCCATCATCGGCGCATTCACCGAAATGCTTCGTCTGCCGCTGGGTGAGTACGACATGGCGCAGTATGCATACGAGATCGAACGCAAGGACCTGAATCTTGCAGGTGGTAAGCAGGATCAATACGCCGCCACTTTCGGGGGGGTAAACTTCATGGAATTCTACGAAGGCGATAAGGTAATCGTGAACCCGCTTCGCATCAAGCAGGAATATTTGTTTGAACTGGAGAACAACCTGCTCTTGTATTACACTTCCACCAGCAGGAAATCGGCAGAGA
>CBINHQ010000581.1:0-1777 GCA_966250475.1 uncultured Chitinophagaceae bacterium | reverse complement strand
TTGCGGAGAAAATGAAGTTCACATAGTCGTAGCTGCTGCGGTTCTTGTAAGCGTACACCACCGTTTTCGCGTATTGATCCTTCAGCGTATCAACCTGACGCTGCAGGCGGTAGATTTCGAGATTGCTCAGGTAAATATCATCATCGAGCATACGAAGCTCTTTGTTGATGTTGCTCATGTATTTCTCCTGAAGACTAATCTTCTTCTTCAACATGTTGAGCTGGCTCAAGGATTGGCGTGTTTCGCCCTTTACTTTGTTGTACATCCCCTGAATCTGCTTGAGTTCAGCCTGGATTTCCTGTTTTTCCTTTTCAAGTTTCGCGCGGTCGGCAGACTGAGGTTGCGCCGATGCAAGGATCGCGGAACAGAAGATGATCATCAGAGAAAACAGGAGCTTCATTCTCATCGTTTGGATTTTTATACAAAATAAGCAATATGTCCTGACAGACAAAGATTCTATAACGGCCATGCAGTCGGGAAAATTTTACAGTATTACTCTATTTTATAATTCTTAGGCACACTGAACGGGAAGCTTAACGTTTCATTAAAGCTGTACGACCTGAAGTCGAGTTTAATATCGAGCTTGGACTTCTCTGAAACGGTAATTCTGCGTTTAGCGGAAAAGGGAATATCCTTCTTTAACTCATAATCGTCGTAGCTAAGATCACAAGTCCGGTTTCTGTTCATGTCCACATCGTCGAGTTTGCAATGGGAGAGCCTCCCGCCGGTAACTGTGAGAAGGTTCTTAAACAATTCACCGATTGTGAGGAGTGAAACTGAACTTCCGTTCGATTCATAAGAAACGATGTTGCTATCGAGGAAGATTGGATTGCCGATAATGAGGTCCTGTACCGATTGCAGATTGAGTGGAAGTCCTGTGACCTCCTGCAAATAGGCGACGCTTCTCGCAGTATAGACCTTGTCGAGCTTGTTGAGCATCTTTATTGAATCGGTTGTGATATGCGCCCTCATGCCTTCGATGCCGAAGAGACCGGTAATGGAAACCCAGATCAGGCTGTCTTTGTACATTCTGAGATTCGCGTTTACGCTTTCTTTCTTGCCATCGCCGCCTACGTAATCCACATCAATCTTTGCGGAGAATGTAGTGTAATCGATCCTACCATTCTCAAGCGTATCGAGAATTCCGGCAGCATATTTCAGGCTATCTTCTCTTGTGGCATTGGCAACGGGAATCGAATCCTTCTTCTCCATTGCCTTGGTCAGTTTCTTCGCCGAGGTGCATGAAGAAGTTGAAATGAAAAATGATAATGCCGCAATTGCTAAAACAAAGGTTCTCATCAATGATTAATTTTTGCCGGTGTGCCCGAAGCCGCCGTCGTTTCTTTCCGTAAGCTGGAGTTCTTCAACTGGTTTCCATTCGGCCCGTTCAACTTTTTGAATGACCATCTGGGCGATGCGATCCCCGGAATTAATGACCTGATCCTCGCCGGAAAGGTTTACTAAAATGATCTTAATTTCTCCCCTGTAGTCAGAATCAACCGTACCGGGAGAATTGAGGCAGGTTATTCCCTGCTTGATGGCGAGTCCGCTGCGGGGACGAATCTGCGCTTCATAACCTTCGGGCAATTCGATGAACAAACCCGTAGGCACGAGGCTGCGTTCCATCGGCTTCAAACTAAGCGGCGCATCAAGATTTGCCCTGAGGTCCATGCCAGCCGAACCTGGAGTTGCATATGCCGGTAAAGAATTGGTGGAACGATTGATGATCTTTACTTCTATTGCCATTGTCGCAAAGATAAATAGCTAATTTGCTAAT
>CBINHQ010000580.1:0-1785 GCA_966250475.1 uncultured Chitinophagaceae bacterium | reverse complement strand
AGCACATAAAACAATGGAAGTGTAATAAGGTAGAAATTCTTATTGGATAGAATTCTCTTCACTACTACTTATTTGCATTCTTGAAAAAGGTAAAGAAGCCTTCCAGAATTTCCTATTAACTCCTTTCTTGAAAGACGATAATATTTCCCAAACGCCTTCTCAAACTCTTCCTCCGAATATTCTGAATAGATATCCTCCTTCTCACTCAGCATCAACTTTATCTTTTCATCCGTTTTTGGAATGAATTCAATGATCAGATTGGGAGCCGTCTGGCTGAAGAATTCCGCGATCATTCTAAAAGGAATGTTCTTGCCAATCGCAAGGTGATGCAGAAGAGCAAGTGCGAGTGCAAGGTCGAATTTCGCGCGATGCAAGAATGAATCTCGCTCAGCGTGGTTCACGCCAATTGCTGGTGTGGGGTTGGAAAGATCGAGCGTCATTGGCTGCACGAGCTTTTCACCGCCTTCCTTTATCTTATTGTACAACCTGTCTATGCAATAAGGATCGAAGTCAGCCGCTACGGTTCGGATCCTTCGTTCAGCCAGCAGCAAAGAAAACTCTCCTTCATTCGCGCCAAAGTCGATCGCGGTTTTTACCTCCGCCAGTTCATCCACCCATTTTCTTACGAGCTCCTTCTTCTTCGATAAGTAATCCTCACGCTCCGAAGCCTCATCATAGTAATGCGACCATGTGGAATCATGCTCGGGAAGAGACAGTTTATTGATGAGTATCTCCAGGCTTCCAATGAGGTTCTCGAGCTTCTTCTTCGGAAGATGATCCGCTTTCTTTGTTGTTCCAGGTCCCTTCCTCGCGTATTTCGCATTCAGGTGTATGTGCAGGTAGGTAAAGATGGAGAACTTTGTTTTTTTAGGCACCATCGATGCAACAATGTCGATTGGAATTCCATTTGGCCATGCAAGCATCAGCCCCGGCATTTGCCTCTTGCTGTAGTGCATAATCACCAGCGGGCCGAGAAAACATTCGCAGAACTGCCGATACGCAATCCATGGCTTCTCTTCATATTTTTCAAAGGAAAGAGTGTCGATGAAGCAGAGTTTGCCCTCGTGCCATTGGATGTTGAATGGTGTGGCATCTTTCAAAACCATTCCCTTCTCCAATGCAATCTTCATGATGCGCAGCGTGAGAAGGGACGCATCTTTCAACATACCAAAACTCCATTCATAAGGGTAGGTGATGAAGGGAACTCTCTCCGGTTGTATGGTGATGCCTCCTGTCGCAAATTCGTTCTGTAACTCCACGCGTTCATGCTTAAGCAAAAGCCCCTTGCCAGTTAGCTCATCGTACAACCCGCTCGAATGTAAAAGCTTGAATTGTTCAACGAATGATTCGTTCACGCGTCGATAGAGAATACCTCCCTCGGTGAAGATGTATCCTGATGGATCCCTGTAAGATGATGGATGCTGGTTTACCGCCATTACGCAGGAGGATTGTCCTTCGGCTTTTTACCCCTTGTGAAAAAGGACATGATGTACAGTTTGATATTCCTGAAGAAGAATGCAATGCCAACCACGGCAGCGGCAATAATCTGCACGAGATAGCCGCCGCTTCCGGGGTCGATATACAAAAAATCAAAATGCATCGTCATTATCATAGATAACTAAGGTTTGTCTTCGGTGTGAGTGAAAGCAGCGTCTCATACATCAAACGAATCGTGCCTTCAATGTCGTCGCGGTGCAGCATTTCCACCGTCGTATGCATGTAGCGCAGTGGAATTGAAATTAGAACTGAAGGGCAACCATCGTTTGAGTAAGCGAAGGAATCCGT
>CBINHQ010000579.1:0-1786 GCA_966250475.1 uncultured Chitinophagaceae bacterium | reverse complement strand
GTTGCACCAGTAAGGTTGAGTGTGCTATTGAGTGTAGACCTTGCATAGGTTACCCTTGCACGATACTTAGATCCGGCATTCGATTCGGACATCGCTTTACTCGAACCACCGCCATATCCGGTACCTGATGCAGTGAATCTCCAATAGTCATTATTGTTTGAATTAGTCTGAGTAGTTCCTGCATTGGTTTGACTAGTGGACCAGTTTGTGCTATAATTTCCATCCATGTTGTCTTCGAAAATCACCATCGAAGCGGGATTGGAATGATAGAACTTGGTAATGGTATCGGAGTAAGTGATACCGCCCGTGCTCACTTGCCATGCGAAGCGAATGCGCTGGCCATTGGTGAGTGCAGGATATAAGGTATATCCGATGTTTCCATTATAAGTATCGTAATAATCAGGAATTGAAGAAATGGTTACAGGAGCATCAGCCGACATTACATTCTCAATAGGAATGAGAGTGACTGTAACCGGTTCATTTCCTAAACCTACCCTTCTCGCCTGGAAGTTGAAGGTGGCTGACTTCGTATTGGTGATAACGTCTGATTTATCGACCATGTCAACATATGAGCCGGCCATGTACAAGAGCTGAAGGTTTTGATAGGTCATCCCTTTACAGAGATAGATGATCTGATTCATGGGCGGCCAGAATGATCCGCCTCCACCTCCACCTTCACCGGTGAAGCCAAATACGCGCTGCTTGGTTCCAACGCCAATATCGCCGCGAAGCATCCAGTCCTTCACACCACCCGCCACTTCATACACAAGCGCTTCATAGCTGTTACCTGCGCGCATGCCATTGTATTTTCCCATTGCTGCGGAGAGATAGTTATAGAAATTATCTTCATCTGCTGGTAGTCCGCCGGGGTGCAGGCTTTCCCTTCCATATGGCAGAGAATAGTAAGGACCGTACGAGTGTTGGTCAATCATGGCAACGAAATCTCTTGTGTATGTAAAGTCCCTGATCGCTCTTGTCTCCGGCTCTGAGAATGCAGATGGTCCAAAATAGGTGTCTGCGCTTGCATTAAAACTTCCACATGATGAAGAAGAACCCTGAATCGGAGAACTGCAATTTCCCCAGTCAACTCCCCAGTTACGATTGAGGTCGGCTCCATAGTTTCCGCCGCCCATCGACCTTCTGTTCTTTCTCCACATTCCCCCACCATTGCTATTGAGACTATAGTTATGTTCCCATCCATCAGGATTCATACAGGGGATTATGTAAATCTCGCGGTTATCCACCAACGCCTTCACGCGGGGATCGGTTCCATAGTTCTCGCAGAGGAATTGCATCAGGAAGATCATGCTGCTTCCACCAATCGCTTCTCTCGCATGCTGCACACCCACGAAGAGAACTTCGGGTTCATTTGTATCGTCAGTATTTACATTATCTGAAATCTTGACTACATAGATATCTCTTCCTTGAGCTGATTGAGTACCTAAGGTTGATTTGCTAATGATTGCATTCGGTCCCGTACCGAAATCGGCTACTAGTTCGTCGATTGCATCTTCCATCTCCTGATAACGGTAGTAACCGCCAAATGTGCTTTTCACTTCAAACCTTGAAGGTGTGGGGATGATGCTTTCGATCTTACCTCCGGGTTGTTCGAAGGCAAGCCTGAATTGTTCGGCATTGAGGCCGGTAGCTTCCCTTTGTCTAAGGTATTCGTTGTTGAGCACCCTGTTTCGTTCGGCAACGTCAGGCACGAGCACCTGGTGCTGGTAGCCACTGTTTCTTAACACCTGCATTTCGCGTGGGCCAAGTTCTACCTGGATGGCTCCAT
>CBINHQ010000578.1:0-1794 GCA_966250475.1 uncultured Chitinophagaceae bacterium | reverse complement strand
CCGGCTAGTACCGGAAAGAAAGATTACATCGGAGCATTCTCCGTCACAATGCATGGCATAGAAAAACATATCGAACGCTTCATCGCCGCGCACGATGATTACAGCAAGATCAGCCTGCAGGCACTTGCCGATCGTCTCGCAGAGGCATTCGCCGAATTGCTGCACGAACGAGTGCGAAAAGAATTCTGGTCATATGATCCCAGTGAATCTCTTTCGAACGAAGAACTCATCAAGGAAAAATATCGCGGCATACGACCAGCTCCGGGTTATCCCGCTTGCCCCGATCACACCGAAAAATATAAGTTGTTTAAATTGCTTGGTGGTGAAGCAAGCACACGCATCAACCTAACAGATTCATTAGCGATGTATCCTGCTTCTTCCGTATGCGGATGGTATTTCAGTCACCCGCAGAGCCAGTACTTCGGTATCGGAAAAATACAGGAAGACCAGTTCGAAGATTACATCAAACGAAAGGGCATGACCGAGGATGAAGGAAGGCGCTGGCTTCGTCCCATTCTGGAATGAAACAAATCCTGTTAATATTATCTCTTGTTGCCGTTTTGAAAATGAACGGCCAGATTCCTCCCTCGGGAACATATACCTACAAGCTTTGCTATCATGAATGGTCAGGCTGCGTGAACACCTGCACGGTCATCATCCAATCCGACACCATCACGGTCTATGCTGACGACGACATCTTCGTGCCCAAGGGTGAGATCATCATCAAGGGAATCCTGATGCAGCACAAATCGGGGAAGTGGATCATCGGCCTGAAGCCAGAGGACAAGGATGCGCCGAGAGTGGGTGGGTGTGGGGATGGACCTTCGGTGATAGATTTTAGGAAGAAGAGGCTTGTGGCGTGTTGAGCTTGCCCTGAGGGAAGGTAAGGTGCGGAGTGAACAGTGTGGAGTGCGGAGTGCGGAGTGTGGAGCCTGCCCTGACGGAGGTCAGGGTGTGGGGTGCGGCGAAAATCGTAACTTGTTATACCTCAAAACCAGTTTATGAAACTCTTTCTACTGATAGCAGCTATTGCCTGCACATTTTCTTCCAATGCACAACTCGGTGGGTTAAAGAAAAAAATTCTGAAAGGCGGGGATAAGAATCCGCTGGCAAACATTCTCAAGAAGCCTTCGCCCATTACAACAAACTTCGAAGACGATGTGAAGATGGAGGGTTCGTTGCCCGAGACCTTTGGCAACGACAAGACATATACTCCACTCTACAAGATGAAGCGCGACGATGCTGGTGCTTACATTCTTTGTCCAGGTTTTTACGAGATGAAGAACATGAGCTATTGCCTCAAGGCCGGCACACATGGGCCGAGCACTGGTGATGGCTACATGTACGCGCCTGTGAAAGGAAAGATGGACGACATCGTGCTTGCAATTCTGGAGAAGCATGAAGAAAAGAAAGCACAGATCCCTCAACGCGATGTGCAGGTTTTACTCTGGGCGATCATTGCGAGATCAAAGTTTAAGAATCTTTCAGGTAGATTAAAGGTTGTTTCCACACAACTGCTCACACCGCAACAAATCGTGAAACTGAATGGCGGCTTTGTGGAAACGCTCGGTAGCGAGGCATTGAACAAAGGATTGGTCGATGTGCCGCCTGCTGTTAAGAAGGTGATGGAAGCGGAGAACAATATTCGTCGTCTCGTGGAAACTGGCGTTGATAGCTACGAGGAGTTTGAGAAATTTGCAATGCTTGCAGGCATGGCGCCGAATGATCATCCCGAAGTGGCGCGAGGAATGTGGTCGCTTCATCCCGATGGATATTACATTCGTTATTTACCCG
>CBINHQ010000577.1:0-1796 GCA_966250475.1 uncultured Chitinophagaceae bacterium | reverse complement strand
CGTGCTCCCACACATCGAGTCCGAGAATGGGAATTCCTTTGATGTCGCTGACATCCATCAGCGGATTATCCTGGTTGGGCGTTGAGCCAATGCGAAGACTCTTATCGCCGGAGAGATATAACCATGCCCAGCCACTTCCAAACCTGCTCTTACCTGCATCTTCAAATTGATTTTTGAAGCTGTCGAATGAATTCAAGGTTTGTTCTATTGCGGTAAGTATTCTTCCTTCAGGGCGACCGCTACCATTTGGCGACATCGTCTTCCAGAAGAGTTCATGATTATAATGCCCGCCTCCATTGTTGCGGAACTTTGTTGAATATTTTGAAACGCGTCCGAGCGCTTCTTCGAGAGGTTTGTTCATGTCCACACCTTCGTTCTTTGCTGCATCCTGGAGGTTGGAAGCATAAGAGCCAGCGTGACGAACGTAGTGTATCTCCATTGTAGTTCCATCGATTGCTTTGTCGAGTGCGGAGTAGGAATATGGCAAGGGATCTTGAGAATACCCTGTTCTGAATTTCGATGAGCCAGCGATTCTTGATGCGTTGCAGGAGCTGGCGAGAGAACTGATTGCTGTGAGGCCTGCGGAGACTGCGATGGTGGCCTTTGCTGAGTTGAGCAGGAAGCTGCGGCGAGTAGTAAGATTCTTTTCCATAATAATCAACTTTAGGGGTGATATATAACTTCAATTAAAGATCATCATTCGTCCTTCTGGTTCTTCCCTTTATTTTCTTTGTGATTCTGTAGTACCATTCCTTGTTGAACAACTGGGAATCGCGCATGGCCTTGTATGTAAGAAATAATCCGATTGGCACAAGTAGGAAGGTAGCAAGCCACATGCCAGTAAAGGGAGTGAGGGTGCCCTCCTTCGCGAATTTCTCTCCCATGGTAGTAGAGAAATAGAAAACCATGAAGAATACAATTGCAAAGATAAGCGGTGTTCCCAGTCCACCCTTCCTGATTATCGATCCAAGTGGTGCACCAATGAGAAATAATACCATGCACGCTAGTGAAAGCACGATCTTTCGGTGCCATTCAATCTTATGCTTTCGCACACTCTTTTCTTTTTCCTGCAAATTGATCTTCGCTGCAGTAAGACTCGACTGTAATGCCCTCACCTGGTTCATCGATTGTTGATAGACCGATTGCCTCGCCGAATCGGGAAGCACATCGTATAGCGTGGCAGAATCAATGGCGAGATCATTTTTTTGCTCTATTGCGGATGAATCAACTTTCATCTCCGAAAGTTGCCGATCGAAGGTTAATGTTTGATACACCTGGTTCTCCAGTCTTTCTCTCAGGCCCTTCTCTTCTTTCTCCAACGAATCAATGGCCACTGAAAGCTGTCGCATGCTGTAAACTCTTTCATTATTCTTGTTCACACTGTCGGCCGTCCAGTTGATCTCGAATCCTGCAAGGTCGAACTGCTTTGTGTATTCTTTGAAATACATGCGGATGTAATCGGAACGTTGGCCGCCGAACTTATCACCCCTCTCCTCATACCTCCATCCGTCTCGCAGGTTGAAGATCAAAAAGCGTTTGTCGTCCGACACACGCATCACTCCGCTCTTCGCGGTGATGAAATTATCCTGGATGGGATTGTTCTGCTCGTACACTATCACATCCCGAATTACGCTGTCGTTTGCCTCCTTCTTTCCAATCTTAATGGCGAAGCCTGATATCTTATCATAAAATACTCCTTCCCTAAGGTCAAACGCAGGCTTTGCATTCACGATGTCTGCCAACAGCGTTCTCGATTTCAAATTGGCAATCGGAATTATGTTGTTTGAAAACAGAAA
>CBINHQ010000576.1:0-1799 GCA_966250475.1 uncultured Chitinophagaceae bacterium | reverse complement strand
TAATTAGCTAATTAACTAATTAGCTAATTAAAACGAAATACAATCCCTGAGATCCTTCTCCGTATACTCCAGCCCATATTGCCTCAACACCTCATCCGGCACACCATTCCATTGAGTGGCTTGATTGCCGATGTATCCGATATCCTCTACTCCGATCTTGGAGGTATAAAATCCGGAGGCTACGAGATTGCGAAGCAGGCTGAAGAAGGCAACGCCCGGTTCCATGCCCGGCTTCACATTTCCTTTCTTCACCGTCTCGCCCTTTTCATCCTTGTACTCAATTTCAGGATAGGCTATATCATCGACCAGTTCAAGCTGCTGCTCTGGTGATGAGTCTTTAAAGGCTTTATCAAATCGCTTCAGGCTTTGTATATCGAGCCAGCGCAAGCCTCCGCGAAGAGGTAGCTGATGCTGCGGCATGTCGCGCACGATGAAGTCGATGAACTCCGGCACCTTCGCATCCGAGGCGCTTCCGCTCACTTCATCGCGGGGAATGATGATATCGCCCAGCACGGTGATCGTGGCCAGCTCGTGATCGGTGAAGAACCTTCCCTGCGCCAACAACTCCTTCTCGCGTTTCAATTCTTCCTCACTTCTGTCGAGCGAGAACTGTGGTTCATTCTTATTACCAGCTTTTGCATCATCGGTATTGCAACCCGCAGCAAGAGCGCCACCGGCAAAGGCGCCCGCAGCTATCAATTTCAATGATTCTCTTCTTTTCATGTAGCATCTTTTAATTAGCTAATTAACTAATTAGCTAATTGACTAATTAATTAAATTTCTCGTTTCTTCATCTGATCCACGATGTACTCGCTTGCTCTCATGCTTAGCGCAAGGATCGTCCATGTGATATTCTTGTCGGCCTGGGAAACGAATTGTCCACCATCCACACAGAATAAATTCTTGCAATCATGTGCCTGGCTCCATTTGTTCAATGCCGAACGCTTCGGATCATTTCCCATGCGCACGGTTCCGGCTTCATGAATGATCTCTCCCGGTTTAGACAGTCCGTAGTTGTTATGTTCGCCATCGGTATGTCCCCAGGTAACGATCGCGCCCATCTGGTGCATGATCTCTTTGAAGGTTTCCTTCATGTGCTTCGCCTGTTTAATCTCGTGTTCGCTCCACTTCACATTGAAGCGCAGTACAGGAATGCCGTATTTGTCAACCACCTTCGGATCGATCTCGCAGTAATTTGATTCCAGTGCAATCGCCTCTCCACGTCCCGCCATGCCCACACCACAACCATAGAAGTAGCGATAGTCTTCCTTGAGTGATTTGCCATAGCCTCCGGGTTTCTTCTCATTTCCGTTCACGAGATACTTTCCATTGAGTCCTTCGATGCCCCAACTGAATCCATAGGAAGGCTGGCTCATGCCGCCCCAGTATTCGATGTGATATCCTCTCGGGAAATCGAGTTTCTTGTTGTCGAGCCACCAGGGTGAATATACATGGAGACCTCCCACGCCATCTTCATTGTATCGTTTGCGATCGAAGAGTTGTGGAAGGATACCTCCCATGGCGGCGCCAGTGGAATCGTGCAGGTATTTGCCAACCACATTGCTGCTGTTAGCGAGACCATTCTCGTGACGCTTCGATTTGGAATTGAGCAGGAGCCTTGCAGACTCGCAGGCGCTGGCGGCGAGTATCACCACTCTTCCTTCCACCTGGTATTCGCGCATGTCTTCTTTGTTCACATACGAAACACCGGTTGCGAGTCCTTCACTATTCGTGAGAACTTCTCTTGCCATCGCGTTAGAAAGAATGTCGATGTTGCCCGTCTTCATCGCAGGGTAGAT
>CBINHQ010000575.1:0-1801 GCA_966250475.1 uncultured Chitinophagaceae bacterium | reverse complement strand
GATTCCACTAAAAAGGAATCATCAATTAAACTGGCCGCAAAAATAATGTATTACCACAAGCGACTCAGGAGGTTTATCTTTGCAAAAACTTAAAAAGGCTTATGAAGAAAGTTTTGGATATCCTTGGCATCGTTCTCCCGGTGTTGCTGATCATTATTGGATTCATGAGAGTGACAGGCAACAAAGGTTCTGCTAATTCTACCTCCCGAACCAGGATGCTGAACAGCTTTACAATGATCCTTGCCGTATTGCTACTGCTGGTGGGTGGAATTCGATTCGTGTTTTTCGGCGACGGCGCGAAATCATCAAACAACGGACCTGACCCGGAACCCATTGCCGTTAGCGCACACTCTGAAGTCTTCAACAAATCTTTCGAAGCTGTACTCGATGCTTACTATCAAATGAACGAGGGATTTGTAAACTGGGATACCACGGTGATCAGCCAGCAAAGCCTTGCGCTGAAATCCGCGCTCGACAATTTCCAGATCGATGAACTGAAGAAGGATACCATAATACATCTCTCCGCAATCGACCCTCTCGCCAACGCGAAGATGAATGTTGATTTGCTAATCCAGGCGCCGGAATTGGAAAAGAAACGCGAAGCGCTGAACTCTCTCTCCGAAAACCTCCGCAATCTGCTGCTCGTAACTAAGTATGATCAGCAGGTCGTTTACTGGCAGGTTTGTCCCATGGCCTTCAACGATGAGATTCCCGGATTCTGGTTGAGCAAGAATGAAGAGATTCGTAATCCATATCTCGGCAAGCATCATCCCAAATACAGGGCTACGATGCTGGAATGCGGGGAGTCGAAGGGGGTTATTGTGAAATAATTGATTAATTAGCCAAATAGTTAATTAACTAATTGATTCGCGGAAGCGGAAAGAAAATTGCAAATTCAATTCCGATTGCGCGATTGCGGATTTCGATTGGGGCGCTTTCGAAAATATTGGAGAAGCCGTGATAGTAATTAAACGCGCCATTCAAGTACGACTCTTTTCCAGTGCGCACCCGCATCCCCGCGCTTACATTCATTCCAACATCGAGGGAGGTAAACAGATCAGTGGATGTAGCAGATTCCCATGCTTCACCATTCACCTCCGAATTGCTGCGGCCACCCGTGAGGAATCCCATCGAAGGACCGAGTGAAACGAAGGGTCTGTAAATCTCGGAAGGATTACCGAAAATGTATTGTGCGTTCAGCGGAACTCTAATGTAATTGAGACGATAAATGTATTCGTTCTGATCGTTCATCAAGCGCTGGCCAACGGTGCCTCCTTCCCTCGAGAAATTTACTCCGCCAGTAATTAACCAGTGTGAATTCATTTTATAACCAAGTATTACTCCCACGGTGTACGAGGCATGAAACTTCGATTCAAGCCCCATGTCATCTTTGTATCTGAAAAAACTATGACCAATTCCTGCAGACGGACCAAATGAAACCTGCTGAGCAGAGGTATGGACAGAAAGGAAGAAGAAGAGCAGGAACAGGCAGACGGAATTTTTCATAACAGGGTTTCTATGCTGCGAAATTAACCCCGAAAATTCATGAGAACTAATAAAACCTTACTATTTCGGTTCTGCGTAAATGAATCTCACTAATGCATTCTTTCGCTCATCGGAAGTCAGGAATAGCTGGTATCGTTTGTCTCCCGCGGTTACTATCATGAGCGCAGTGTTGGGAGGAATTGAACCAAGATTTTCTCCAGCCATGATCACTTCCTGCTGCTTGTTGTTGAGGTCGATCTTTACGTAGGTGGTTACTGGTTTCGCAGTAAGTCCCTGATTCGAGATCACAGGAGTG
>CBINHQ010000574.1:0-1802 GCA_966250475.1 uncultured Chitinophagaceae bacterium | reverse complement strand
CCGTGACCATTGAGGAATTTAGTAGTGGAATGCACAACGAAGTCGACGCCGAAACGAAAGGGTTGTTGCAGATATGGTGTGGCGAAGGTGTTGTCGCAGGCAACGGGAATGTTGTGACTTTTCGCGATCTGCGTGATTGCTTCTATGTCGATGCATTGAAGGGTTGGATTTGCGGGAGTCTCGAGGTAGACGAGTCTGATTTGTTTGTCTTTTTCAAGCGCCTCTTGTGCTTTTGAAGGATTGCGAAGATCAACCACTACTGCCTCGATGCCGAGAGGAGGAAGCACGATGTTGATCAGTTCTTCCGTTCCGCCATACAATGAGAAATGCGTGAGTACTTTTTCGCCCTTCTTGAGATTGGAAAGCATGAGTGTGGTGATGGCAGCCATGCCTGAAGCATGGAGGATGCCCCGCACTTGAAGTGGGAGGGAAAATGTCTCGAGCGCGGCGATCTTGCGTTCTGCCTCTGCGAGTGTTGGATTTCCCCAGCGGGAATAGATGAAGTGTTTGTCTTCGCCGGTGAATCTGCGCATACCCTGCTCGGCTGTATCATATACATATGAACTGCTTGCATAGATGGGCACGTGGTGCGCATAATTCGGATCGGGATTATGGCCGCCGTGAATGGCGATGGAACTCCAGCCGCTGAGGTTGAAATCTTCCTGCATGATGTTAGTTTGGCGATGAAGTTAGAGAATTGTTGAGTTGTTTGATGAAACAACGTTTGGGTTAAGTTGATACTCCGGGCAAAAGGCAACCTTTCCTTTCGAAGGACCGTCAAGGTAATTGTTTCCGCGCCTTGTGTAATCCTGCGAAAAAAATCATCCAACTAAAAAATGCGTTATGAGATTGCGATTGTCGTTTCTTTTGTTATTCTTTTTTGCTTCTTATTTTATTTCGACGGCTCAGACTCTGGCGGGAAGGGTTAAGACGGAAAGTGGCTCATGGGCTCCAAACGTTTCTGTTCATTTTAAGAACCATAGGAATTCGATCATTACTAATCCTGATGGAAGTTTTAAGATCACGGCCACCAGCCTTCCCGACACACTTGTATTTTCTTCGGTTGGATTTGAGCCGTATGAGGTGATCATCACGGAGAAGAATATCAAGGATCCGGATTTCCAGGTGGTGCTGCTCGAACGAAGGGCGGAGCTGGCTGAAGTAGTAGTGACAGGTTTTGGTATCGACTCCCGAAAAAGAGCAATGGCTGGCAGTGTTAAAATTAGAGGCATGAGTGAGCCTGCATATTCGAGCGCGCCTCTGTATTCCGTCCTTGACAAGGTAAATTTTATTTCACCAGGTTTTGCAGCGGGTGACACGTTGCGCATTTCAGCAAGGTCAAGAGCTCTTACAGCAGGAGAGGTAAATGATTTCATGAAATGGAAGCGATGGGAAGATTATGCAGGAAATGAATTCAAGATGCATGCGGAAAACTGGGGGTTGAATCCTGAGATTCGATACACAGTGCAGGTGAGTGACCGAAATGGAAGGGCAGTGGTGAATGAGCCGGTGTTTTTGGTAAATAAGGATTCAGGAGATACAACATGGAGGGCGTACACCGACAATACTGGCAAGGCTGAGTTGTGGGCAGGATTTCTGAAAGGAAGTCCGAAGGAAGGATTTATGATCGTTGATGGTCGTGGCAACAAAGTAAACCGCGCTTCGGTCTTTGAAAATGGAATGAATTTTCTAAAGAGCAATAGGGCATGTGAGGGATCGAAGATGGTAGACATCGCGTTTGTGGTTGACGCAACAGGTAGCATGGGCGATGAGATCGAATTCCTGAAACTGGAACTGGAAGA
>CBINHQ010000573.1:0-1802 GCA_966250475.1 uncultured Chitinophagaceae bacterium | reverse complement strand
TATACGAAGGTCGATGGATGGGATGGCCGAATGGATCTTTACCTCGCACCTAAAGCGGAGGGACCTGCGCCTGTTATCATCAACATTCATGGTGGTGGTTGGAATAAAGGTGTAAAGGAATCACAGACCGGTTTCCGAACTTTCTTCAAAATGGGTTATACTGTAGCGAATGTGGAGTAACGCCTGGCTGATCAGGCATCGGCGCCGGCGGCCGTGCAAGACGTTCGTTGTGCACTGATCTATCTCATCAAGCATGCAAAGGAACTGAATATCGATACCTCGAAGATTGTCGTGATGGGCGGAAGCGCCGGTGGCCATCTCGCGCTTATGGCGGGAATGTTGGCAAATGATCATCGCTTCGATAAGAATTGTCAGGGCGTGGAGAATATTAAGGTTGCGGCAATCATCGACAAGTATGGCATCACTGATGTTGGCGGTTGGGCTATGAAGAGCAAGTCTGTTGCACGCTGGCTCGGCGATCGTAAGGATGATGTTAAGCTCGCAGCTTCTCTATCACCAATCAATTATGTTGATAAGAGCAATCCTCCCATCTTCATCGTGCATGGCGACGCAGATCCCGTTGTTCCCTATGAACAATCTGTTGCGCTGCACAAGAAATTGAAAAAAGCGGGTGTAAAGGTGGAGTTCATGACGGTGGAAGACGGATTGCACGGCAAATTTCCAAAGGAAAAGAATTCAGAGGTCAATAAGGCCATTGCTAAATTTCTTACGGATTTAGGGTTGACTAAATAATTTGCTAAATAGCTAATTATTTAATTAGATAATTAGCTAATGGTAATGCATTGAGGCCAGGACTTCTTTGACTCCTTCAAGGTCGCAGAGTTCGGTTCCTGGCTTCATGGTGGTGGCGGTTCCGCTTGCCACTCCAAAATGAAGAGCATCCTTGAGTGATTTTCCCTGGTGGAGAGCTAGCACAATTCCTGCGACCATGCTGTCGCCAGCGCCGACTGTGCTTTTTATTTGCACTTCCGGCGGCTTGACGACGTGTGTTTCTCCTTGGGAAACGAGGAGTGCGCCCTTTTCTGCCATGGACACGACAATCACTTCGCATCCTCCGTTGCTGATTACTTTTCTCGCCACATCTTCCACTTCTTCCTCTTCGAGATGTTCCTTTCCAGCAAGTGTGCTGAGTTCACCGAGGTTGGGCTTCAACAGGTAAACGCCTTCCTTTACCGCGTGCTTCAATGCCTCGCCTGAAGTGTCTACCACAAGCCTTGCATTTTTCTTCTTCGCTATTTTGGCTAGACCTGCGTACACATCTTCCGGCACCCCGGGAGGCAGGCTTCCACTCGCAACGATGAAGTCGAGGTCGCTGGCTGATTCAATCGCTTCAATGCAGGCTTTCCATTCATCTTCCTTCAGCTCGGTTCCCGGAAAGCCAAACCTGAACTGGTGATTCTTTTCTTTTTCGAGGATGATGACATTCTCTCTCGTTTCATTCCTGCTCTCGATCACAATCACGGGAATTTTTTCCTCCTTCAGCAGCGTGTTGAGAGAATTTCCGGTATATCCGCCTGCGGGGTACACGGCTGTTGCCTCGCCACCAAGATTACGTATTGCTCTAGCTACGTTGATGCCGCCACCTCCGGGATCCAGTCTCGCCATGCTGCAGCGCAGCTTCTTCTCGGGTATGAGTTTCGGTATCGATGCGCTCTTGTCGATGCAGGGGGAGAAGGTGAGGGTGAAGATGTGGGACATAGGTTGTTTATGTTAAATTGTCGTCGTATTAAATGGTGTAGATGAGAGATGAGGGATGGGAGATGAGAGTCTTTGTGTGTAAG
>CBINHQ010000572.1:0-1806 GCA_966250475.1 uncultured Chitinophagaceae bacterium | reverse complement strand
CTTCCACCATCCACTACTTATGTGATGCCTTGCTGCGCCAGAATCCTCTTCACCGCTGCGCTGCGTAAGCCGCTCCTGCAGAATACCACCACGGGCTTATCACCTTTGAACTTCGCCGTATGCTGCCGCACGGTTTCCATTGGAACGTTGATCGCTCCAGGAATGCTGCCGGAAGAATATTCGCCGGGTGAGCGTACATCAACCAACATCGCGCCGCTTTTCAAAGCCTCGATGAGTTTTGAATTGTCTCCCTTGCGGAAGAGAAATGAAAATAATCCCATAAAATTTGTTTAGGCGTTTTCGAGTTTTTCTTTCTTCACAGTTACAGTCTTTCCATCTTTTGACAACCACTCCTTCATTCCTCCCTCGTAGTTGCTCACGTTGCGGAATCCATTCCTTGCCAACACTGACCACGCGAATGCAGAACGATCGCCCGCCTGGCAATGTATCACCACCTTCTTGTTCTTGCTTATCTTGTCAAGATTCTGTTCAATCGTTCCCGCGAAGACATGATCCGCTCCATCCACATGTCCAGCCTCATACTCGGAAATTCCCCTCACATCCACTATCTGCACATTCTTATCTCCTACGTACGATCTGAACTCTTCAATATCGATCACATTGCCCTTCTCGAGTGGAATTCCCTGGCTGGTAACATCGGAGATGAATCCGTAAATATTATCCAGACCAATTCGCATCAGCTTTCTTGTGAGGTCTTCCATCTTCGATTCGTCGGCCACGAGAATGAACTGCTCTTCGTAATTCAAGTACCATCCGCACCATGTGGAAAAGGAATTGTTACCCTGGATGTTCACGCTTCCGGGAATGAATCCTTTTGCAAACTCTGCCTTGCTTCTTGTATCGATCACCTTAATTCCTTTTTCATAGGCGGACTTGAATTCTTCCTTCGTCAGCTTCGGATGCTTCGGAACTTCAATGAGCAATGGCCTGTTCACCTTGTTGAGCCGCTTCATCATTGCGAAATACCTTGGAGGCTCCGGCTGATCGGCAAGCAGATAGTCGATGAAGCCCTGCTCATCCGTTCCAAATCTGAAGGCCCAGTTCCTCAGTTTCTCATATCCCACAGTCGATCCTGGCACAGCGCCCAGTGCCTTTCCACAGGCAGAGCCCGCTCCATGCGCGGACCAGACCTGAATGTGATCGGGAAGAGATTCAAACTTCTTCAGCGACCGGTACATTTGCTTCGCGCCCGGCACCTTCGTTCCTTTGACTCCCGCAGCCTCCTCGAGGAGGTCAGGGCGGCCAATATCGCCGACGAACACAAAGTCGCCCGTGAAGATCATCACCGGCTCTTCGGATGCAGGATGATCAGTGAGCAGGAAACTGATGCTCTCGGGTGTATGACCGGGTGTGTGCAGCACTTCGAGGGAGAGGTTTCCCACTTTTATCACGTCACCGTCTCTCAATCCTTCGTGAGGAAATTCGTATTGCCATTCGGGGCCGCCTTCGTCGGACAAGTACATCTTGGCGCCGGTCACGGCTGCGAGCTCGCGGGAGCCGCAGAGAAAATCTGCGTGAATATGCGTCTCGGCGATGTGGGTGATGCGAAGGTTGTTTTGCTTAGCGATGTCGAGGTAGATGTCGATGTCGCGCCTGGCGTCGATAACGATTGCCTCGCCGGTGGCCTGGCAGCCGATTACATAACTGCCCTGGGCGAGGGTTTTGTCGTAAACGTGTTGAAAGAACATGGCATTGTGTTTAGATTAATAACAAGCCAAAGGTGATGAAGTTTAGGGGAGATGCCTGCGATCTTGGTCAAGGGGGAGGGTGAGGTTTGTCATGGGA
>CBINHQ010000571.1:0-1810 GCA_966250475.1 uncultured Chitinophagaceae bacterium | reverse complement strand
GTCTTCGCCAAAACTCTGTTCCTCGTCATCAAATGCACAACATAGATCCCTGGAGGAAGAGTGGGAGAGAGCAGGATTTCTGTAATGCCATTTCCTTTGAACTCTGTTTTCACTTTAATGTTTTGTCCGTTTATGTCTGTCACCATTACACGCTGTGGGCGTTCGGCTTCCGTATGGCGAATGAAGAATGATTTGTTAAGTGGTCCCGGATAGATTGATATGGTTTCGAACAATGCCCTTACTGTCTGGCTCTGGATCGATTTAGCCGATCCCGGATCGGTATAGTTTATCATATAGAAGTTCTCCCCTGGATTTGGATTGTTATCAATGATTTGAAATACTGACTGGCCTGGTGCAGTCAACAACAAGCTGTCGATGGCGATGAAGTTTCGTCCATCGTTCGAACGCATTACTATGAACCTTCCTCCATTCACTCCCGCATTCATTTGCCATTCGAGTTGGAATCTGTCGTTCGCTCTCTTCGTTAGTTCAAAGCGATTGAAGCGAACCGGCAGTACGGATATCGCCGCACAGCCCGCGCAATTGGTAAGCACATGCGCTCCGCCCCAGTTGTTGGGTGTACACCCGAAGGGTGCGCATGATGCATCGGAACTATGGCCACTTCCCAGGCATGCATGAAGCGAAGAGTCCGAAGTGAGTGCTCCATAGAATTGCGACCATTGATTCACATACACGCAGGCATTTCCCGAGGGCACGGAATAGGTGTTGGCTACTTTGTTGATGAGGATGCTCAGTCTCGTGGTCGAACCATTACCGAGGCAAACGGAGCCGGGCGATGATTGAGGATCGGTGATGATTCCCCAAAAATGCGATGCGCCATTGTTAACGAACCACGAGTTAGCATTGTTGATCACCAGGTATTGATTGGCCATGGTGAATGTTGCCATTGTTGAATTGAAAATGATGTTTGGCTTCTCTGGTGTGGCCCAACCATTGTCGAGCGAGAGGTTGCGCTGCACTTCAACTCTTCCGTAATTATAGATGTATGAATGTCCGCGAAGAATGAGACCTTCTCCAATCCCACCACCAATCACAAACCTCGCACCTGGTCGCACGAAGATGGTTCCGCTATCCATGTAGAATTTGTCGATGGTGAGATCGCCGCAAACAATGAGCGTGCCTCCATTCATCCGCAAACTGTTCATGGTAGTTGTTGTTCCGTAGTACCAACGGGTGATTCCTTCGTCAAGAGTGAAGTTATCTGTGAGGAGTGTTTCAGTTTCGCTGCAATCAGGTGGAGGAGGAGCGGTGATACACTGACCGCGTGCAAGCGCTGCGAGAAAAAATACAAGAACGGGAAGAAGAGTAATGGGTTTCCACATGGTGATCGTTTTTGGTAAAAGATCACGGCCACGGATGATTACAGGTTCGTGAAGCGGTTTTTCCTGTCGCCATACAGCATGACCGTATGATCGGTATTGGATGTTTACGAATTCCAAAATAGAAATCCTACCAATTCATGTCAAACGAACATGCAGGAAGTAGCGGAATTAGAGCATGAAGTAAGTTAATTAGCTAATTAATTAATTAGTTAATTAGCTAATTAACTAATTATCTACCGATCTAACCATTGCTTAAACTCATTCACTCTCTTTCGGCTTACGATGACTTCACTTTCGGCAGAGGGGGAGAGAAACAATTTGAGTCTGTTTCCGAAGTAGGCATGGATTTCTTTAACCGTATCGAGCGATACGATGTATGATCTGTTGATGCGAAAGAATGCCTGTGGTGAAAGTAATTTTTCGAGTTGTTCCATCCTGTATTCGAGAAGGAACTTTTGGTTGTCGAA
>CBINHQ010000570.1:0-1817 GCA_966250475.1 uncultured Chitinophagaceae bacterium | reverse complement strand
GGAAGGCCGGCTGCTCCCAACGCGAGCCTCGTAGTTCCTGTGACTGTGGAATTCTATCAGGGTGGAAATCCTACACCGGTGCACACGTTCAATGTATCGACCGACATCAATTCTGATTTTGAAATTCCGAACCTGACGCCAGGAATGTATACGATCACGGTTAAGAATTCACACACACTGAAGAGAGTGAAGGCAGACGTTACGCTCAATGCGGGAATGAATGGTGTGGATTTTGGAACAATGCTGGAAGGTGATGTGAATGACAACAATCTTGTAAACCTGCTTGACTTCAGTATCCTCATCGGAACTTACAACAAGGTATCAGGTGATGTGGGATATGATTCCAGAGCAGACTTAAACAACAACGGTGTAGTGAACCTTCTCGACTTTTCACTGCTGATAGGAAACTACAACGTTTCAGGAGAGAACCCATAAAAATTGAAACTCGAACCATTTTATATCTGAACTATTTAAACTTTCTGTAATGTTCACATTTCAACAAATCAAGCCATGGTTTCGGACGAGTATGAGAAAGCCACTACTGAGGATGTTTCTCGCGATGTTAATCGTAATCTGTTCGAAAACCTATGTTGCCGCGCAAACGGCTAACATAAGTCTTATTCCCAGCACAACGACTGTGTCTGTGGGCGACAATTTTGATGTGGTGGTGCATGTAGATGTCACTTCCGGTCAATTGAATGCAGCGGAGGTTCATATCGATTTCGACCCTGCGGTACTTCAGATTGTCAACATCACTGCGCCTGCTTCTGACACATTCAATTTCCCGGCAATCACGTTGCCTGCTGCTCCGTTTACCACAGAAAATACGTCTGGGCACATTGAGTATGCGGCAGGAAGCATTCTAAGCTATGGGGAAGACTTTAACTTCATGGTTATTACATTCACTACTGCTACCCCTCCGGTAACAGGAGTAACGGATATTTCGTTCCAGAATCTTCCGCCTGCGCATGAAACACAGCTCGCGGAATTTGGTATTACGTTTACAAGTAATTTGCAGAATACATCGGTTACCATTTCTAACTGTACACCGCCTACTGCAACAATCTCATCATCCGCACCGATCACGATCTGCGATGGTCAGCCTGTAGGACTCACGCTATCTGCAGCAACAGGAGTAAGTCCGTATGATATCACGGTTAATGGAACTACCTATACTGATGTGACTGTGGGAACGCAATTTGCTTCGATTCCGTTTGAGAGTTCGAGGTTGTTTCCTGCGGATCCGACTCCAAATACTTATCCCCTGAATGATGCCGGTAATCTCGAATACGGAGTCAGGTTCAACTCATCCTCTAATGGATTCATTACTGGGATCCGTTTCTTTCGCCCTTCGGGCAATGGCCCTTATACAGCCAAACTATATAATTCAGACAGGTCTGTTCTACTCGCCTATGCTGATTTTGCGGCAGGTGGTTCGGGGTGGGTTAGCGTAAACTTCTCTACTCCTGTTGAGATCACTGCGGGCACTGAATATACTGCAACTGTATATTCTTCCTCTGGTGATTATGCAGTAACAGAAAACTTCTTCACTTCTCCTGTTGTCAGTGGCGCCTTAACAGCATTCCAGGGAGATGGTAGTACAAATGGTACCACTTCTAACGGTATTTATTCCTACTTAGGAAATGCGGTACCGGCTCCGGGAGTTTCCACAGGTTGGTCTAGCTACCAAAACGGCAACTACTTCGTGGATGTGTTGTTCACGGCGAGTACTAACACGATTCATTTTACACAGATAGTCGATGATTCAGGTTGTCCGAATACAGGTGCGCCTGATTTACAGACGCTGGTTATCAATT
>CBINHQ010000569.1:0-1828 GCA_966250475.1 uncultured Chitinophagaceae bacterium | reverse complement strand
ATCTGTGATCCATTGCCGAAAGTAGCATTTGCAGGGAAGGCGCTCAGGTTGGTGGGTATTGAGCTCACAGGATTGTCTGCACGCATCACCACGAGACGTGAGTTGCCATCACCATTCGTCCATTCGAGCTTCAGTCCGGCTGCCGTGCTTGCGCTTACCAAATTGGTTGCACCTGTTGCTGGTGCAGCCTGTGTGCTGGCACTTGCAGCAAGGAATTCACTGGTGAGATAACTCGTTATTGCACCTGAGCCATTGTATTCGAATACGGTGAAGTGATAATCCTGTCCGGGAAGGAGATTGGTGATATCCACCGTGGAAGCAGTGCTGTTGTAAACCACGAATTCACCTGCTGAAATTTCAGTGCCTGATCCGAATGTTGAATTTGCGGTATAGGTAGTGCCATTCACCGGAATTGCAGTAACAGGAGATCCCTGCTTTGCGACAATGAGTCGGCTTGAACCATTTCCTTCGGTCCAGGCAAACTTCATGCTGTTTCCTTCAATTGCCGTGAATAAAGGCGCCGATGCGGCAACCGTTGGAGTGTTATCTCCCGCAACAGCCTCAGTGGTGAAGCTGATTGTTGCGGCTGGTTTGAGATAGACGGGTCCCGTTGAGCCGTTGTATTCATACACGTTCAGGTGATATGTAGTGTTTGAATTGAGACCAGTAACCGTGAAGTTTGCATTGGTAGCAGATTTGTAAACCAAATAGTTTCCTGTGCCAACCTGGTGTCCCAATCCGAAGATGGTGCTGTGACTGTACGACGTGAGGTCTGCAGGATCAGCATCAACCGGTCCGCCTGCACGCATGACGAAGATTCTTCCATTGCCATTGCCAATTGTGTAAGAAATCGTAGCCTTGTTAGCCTGGATGTCACTTGCAGCAATGTTGCTGGTTTGAAGTGTTGGCGCTCCCAATGTGGCTCCGCTGCCTGCAAGGAATTGCGATGTGAGATAATCAGGGCCGGATGCGGAAGTGTTGTAATCGAAAATCGCTATGTGATATGTTGTATTGATCTCCAGGTTTTCGATATCAACCAATGTATTTGTTCCGCTGTACACCACAAACTCACCGGGAAGAATTTCCGTGCCTTGTCCAAAGTTCTTGTTGGCCGTGTAGGTTGTATTGTCAACTGGCAGTGCGGTAACAGGCGAACCTTTCTTCGCAATTACAATTCGGCTGGAGCCATTTCCATTCGTCCAGTTGGCCCTGAATCCATTTCCATCGAACTGGTTAGCGCTGAAATTTGCTGCCGGAGTAGTCGGCTCGTTGGTGATCTCGATGCTTGCTGTGGCGGCGGGCTTTGCGTAAACGGGATAATTGTTGCCATTGAACTCAAACATCGCGATATGATAGATTTTGCCTGGCGTGAGACTCGTCACGTTGATGGAAGTGCCATTCACGCCACCGTTGATCACATAGTTTCCGTTACCGATTTGCGTGCCTGAACCGTATGCGCCGTTGCCGTTGTATTTGATAAGGTCGACAGGTTCCGCGTCTACCGGAGAGCCTTCCTTCATGATCAGCATGCGATAGCTTCCGTTTCCTGCGGTAAACCTCACGCTCATCGAACTTCCGGTCACATTCTGAAAATTGATGCCGCTTGTCTGCACAGTCGGTGGTGCGGCAGTGCTGAAACTGCCCGAGGCAAATGCGCTGGTGAGATAGTAAGTGTTGTCGTCCGAATCCATATCGAAATCGAACACTCTTACATGATAAGTTGTCGAAGGCATTAAATTGGTGATGGTAACGAGATTGGATGACGCACTCACTACATATTCACCTGCATTCATCTCCTGTCCGTTTCCAAACACCGGATCTGCTGAAT
>CBINHQ010000568.1:0-1848 GCA_966250475.1 uncultured Chitinophagaceae bacterium | reverse complement strand
CGGATCCAAATGGGCCAAACTGGTGGCAATTAAAATGGATGATGCCAACAAAGGAAAGGGACTGGGACAAATGCTTGCGGCCTCCTTCCTCCTTACTTTGATCACCTGCATTGCAATGGTGTTGCTCGTAAACCGTATGGACCTTACCGTACTCAATTCAGCTTTCAAACTCGGCGCGATCACGGGACTCTGCTTCGCCACAACTGCAGTCTCCATCTCGTTCATCTACGAAAGCCGTCCACTCGGATTGTATTTCATCGATTGCGGATACCATGTAGTGGGGCAGATTGTTGCGGCGGTGGTGCTGGTGATGTGGAGGTAGGTTGTTGACTGTGGATCGTTGACCGTACACCGTGGAGACGGTCAACGGTTTACGGTCGACGGTCAACGTCTTTAACTATCCACCTTCGTTATCTTCAACACATTCGTCGGCAGATGCAAATGCACAGGCGTGCTGCCGGTGCTGACCACAATATTTCCCTGCCTGAGGAAGCCGCGCTCCTTGAGAATTTCAATCTGATCGTAGAAGATATCATCGAGGCTGTCTTCCTCGTCGTAATAAAATGCTCTCACTCCCCAGCTAAGGCTGAGCTGGTTCACGAGTGAGCGTTCCTTTGTGAAAATGTATAACGGCGACTTGGGTCTGTAACTGCTTAGCATGAATCCCGTGTAACCGCTCTGCGTCATTCCCACGAGTCCGTCGGCGGAACAACTCTTCGCCAGGCTGCACGCGTTGTAGCAAATAGCATCACTCAAGAATGATGGCGAATGTGCCTGGGGTTGCAAAACTTCTTCAAGATTATATCTGTAGTCAGTGCGTTCAACTTCCAGAATGATCTTACGCATGGTCTGCACCACGAGAGCGGGATGAAGTCCCGTTGCTGTTTCACCACTCAGCATCACCGCATCTGCGCCTTCCAGCACCGCGTTAGCAACATCGGTGATCTCGCTTCGATTCGGTTTGATGCGATCGATCATGCTCTCCATCATTTGCGTGGCTACGATCACGGGCTTCGCACGGTGAATGCATTTGCGAATTATTTGCTTTTGGATGAGCGGCACCTTCTCCACCGGCAATTCCACGCCGAGGTCACCACGTGCGATCATGATGCCATCCGATTCAATGATGATGTCGCGTATGTTCGTCAACGCTTCCGGCTTCTCTATCTTGGCAATGATCTTCGTCTTGCTGTTCTTGGAGTTGAGGATCGACCGCAGCCTTACGATGTCATCCACCTTGCGGACAAAAGATAGCGCAACCCAGTCGAGTTTCTTCTCGATGATGAAGTTCAGGTCATCCAAATCCTTTTCAGTTAGCGCGGGAAGTGAAATTTCCGTATCGGGGAGATTGATTCCTTTCTTGGATGAAATCACTCCACCCATCGTCACTTCAACCTGCACATCATTATTGGGAAGTATGTTCTTCACTCTTACCTCTAACTTTCCATCATCAATGAGGATGAGGTTGCCAGGCTTCACATCATTATGAAGATTAGGATATGAAACGTAAATGCGTTCCTTCGTCCCAACCAGGTTCTCATTTGTGAAGGTGAGAATGTCTCCGGGAACAACCGGCAGCGCATTGTTGATGATCTCTCCAACTCTCAACTTCGGACCTTGCAGATCGCCGAGCAAGGCGATGTTGTAAGGTTCTGTCTTGTTTATCTTCTGTACGTACTCGATAATCTTGGCCTTGTTCTCATGCGTACCATGAGAGAAATTCAGTCTGAATACATTCACTCCTGCCTTTACAAGCTAAAGCAATTTATCATACTTATCGCATGCTGGACCTACAGTTGCAACGATCTTAGTGCGGTGGCCGGTGTGTAGCAGCCCCGCATTCTTATC
>CBINHQ010000567.1:0-1854 GCA_966250475.1 uncultured Chitinophagaceae bacterium | reverse complement strand
TTGCAGGGGCGGCCTTCTTCGCTGGTTTCTTTTCTTCCTTCACTACGGGTGCGGGAGCTTCTTCCACTTCTTCTTCCTCTTCGGGTTCGGTAAGTTTTATTTCGATTTTATGTTTAACGAGTATCTCGAACCACTTCACCATTTTCTTGAGGTCGCTGGGATAGACTCTTTCGAAGTCCAGTTCGGGATAGACTTTTTCGAAATACTTGCGCACCGCAGCATTGTCCTTTGTATCGGGCAGTGAACCACCTTTTGCCTCCATGGCATGAAAAACATCTACAAGGTTCACGTTATCTCCAGTGGTATACACTTCAATGCTTTCGAGGTGTGAGAAGTTGTGGATCCTGGTGGCGGCAAACTTTGTAGTCTGATCTTCCAGCGACCTGATGATGGCGCCATCGGATTTTGTACTTACCAGTTCGAACAATCCAGGAAGGCCGGTAACGGCAACTAATTTACTGTACTCCATAATTCTACAAGTGTTAAAGGACGTGCAAGATACTTGAGTTAAGGCAAATGAAAGAACCGGGCCAATGATTTTTCCGGCAAAGTTTATGTTATCCAAAGGAGATATGGATTAAGGGCAAAGGTTATTTGAAGAATCGACGTCTTACAGTAGTTAACCAATTATATGAAAAGAGTCTGGCTATTCGTTATTCTGGTCTTATTTGTATCGGTATCAGCGTATTCACAACGTACACAAACTATTAAAGGTAAGCTGGCGGATCTTGTTGATAACAAACCCCTCAGTGGTGCAACGCTCAAGCTAACCAGCATCGCCGATCCGCTTTCACAATATTCAACCCTGGCGGACAGCACCGGGGTATTCAACTTCTCAGGGCTTCCAGTTGATTCATTCTACCTGGACGTGAGTTATATCGGCTATGAAAATTTCAGGCAAATCGTTTCGACTGTCGATTCGGTTCCGGTAATCAATCTTGGCACCCTCTTCGTTCCAAAAACATCTTTGCAACTTGCAGATGTTACAGTTACATCACGAACTCCTCCTGCTCAACAGAAAGGAGATACAACCCAATACAACGCAAGCCAGTTCAAGGTTAATCCTGATGCAAACGTGGAAGACCTTATTAAGAAGATGCCCGGCATCACTGTGGACCGCGATGGAAAGGTGACGGCGCAAGGCGAACAGGTGAGGAAGGTGACGATCGATGGTCGTGATTTCTTCGGAGACGATGCTACAGCTGCATTGCGCAACCTGCCTTCTGAAATCGTTGACAAGATCCAGGTTTTCGACAGGCTTTCTGACCAGGCACAGTTTACCGGCTTCGATGACGGAAACTCTGAACGCACCATCAATGTGGTAACGAAGACCGGCATGCGCGACGGACAATTCGGTCGTATTTATGCAGGATACGGAACGGATGAACGCTATTCTGCCGGAGGAAATGTTAGTTTCTTCAATGGAAACAGGCGCGTTTCTCTCGTTGGTCTCTTCAATAATATCAATCAGCAAAACTTCGGCTCGCAGGATCTCCTCGGACTCACAAGTTCCGGTGGCGGCAGGCGTGGGGGCGGTGGCAGAGGTGGTGGTGGATTCCGTGGATTCGGCGGCGGTGCAGGCAACTTCATGGTCGGACAACAGAGCGGAATTAGTCGCACAAACGCGTTCGGTATAAACTTCACCGATGCATGGGGCAAAAAATTAGAAGTGAGTGGCAGCTATTTCTTCAACAACAGCCGCAACACCAACAATGAAAATTCACTTGAGCAAAACACGGCGAATCCCGACAGCATTCGTTTCTACGAGGAGAATAGCATTTCGCTTGGCAACAACTACAACCACCGCCTGAATCTGAGAGTCGAGTATAAGATTGATTCGGCAAACACCCTCAT
>CBINHQ010000566.1:0-1857 GCA_966250475.1 uncultured Chitinophagaceae bacterium | reverse complement strand
TTCCCAAACTCATCCTCCAGCCAACTGTCCTTCAGCACGAAGGCGCAGAGAAAAAAGATTACCTGTTTCATTTGATATCATTTAATGGTTAATGTTTATGCTAACATGGCGCCTTCGGTGAGGCATTCCAGGATCAACCTGAACCGGCGCTGAGGGAGTTCCCTTTCAGCAACCGTGAAGAGCGATTGGAAGACGGGCTCCGGTGCATTGCGCTCCACTTCCTTCAGCCAGCCGGTGATCTCGCCATTGTGCAAACCGCGCATCATCCATGTGCTGAATTTCTCCATTTGCTCCGGCTCAATCTTGGCGATGATGGCCTGCGTCAGTTCCTTCAGCTCTTTGTCGGTGTAATACCTCCAAAGAATCGGGTTGAGAACCTCTTCTTCCTTCGCCATGTGCTCAAGATTAAACACCATAAACCGCACAAACGCTGCATGCAGCTTCGCAGATTCCTTCAGTTTTTCCGTGATCACCGGCGCTGTTCGGTAACCATCCACCAGTTTTAACAATTCCTGCGAAAGCGCATGATCCTTCTCATGTTCCTGCGCAAACACATCGGCAACCGCCGGCTCATACTTCTCCACCGCAGGGAAAATGAAACTGTCCTCGCTTTGCGCATGCTTGTCGAAAAGCGCAACTACCTCTTCGATCCTCGCCAGAGTCTCTCCCGCTTCTTCCACATGCCAGAAGTCGGTGTGTTGAATTCTTAAGGCCGTATCATACAATAAAGCCCTCATGCCTTTGTGAATCTGGTGAAAAACATTGTAACGCTGCATAATTCCTGATTTAAATAAGATAAGATAAAATGATGCAACGAATTTCTCCAATCACATCCTCGCAGGCAATGCAGCGCTGCATGAGTTGAGCCAAAAATGTGGCGAATTGAAAGCAACTCCTCCCCTCCCACCCGACTGATACGCCAATTGCTTCAACTCATCTTCCAATACGTCAATTCAGGTGCGAAAACCCGCAATTTATTCGCCCTTTTTCTATATTTGAGCAACCCAATTCATTTTACTTGCCCCGCATTCTTCTCACTTCCATCATGGCGCTGTTGTGCCTCGCAGGTGCGGCACAACCGAAACAGTATTCCTTCATGCACCACGGCACGTCTGAGGGACTCTCCTCGCATGAAGTATATACGATTGTCCAGGACTCCGAGGGCTACATGTGGATTGGCACGAACAACGGACTTCAACGCTTCGATGGCATCCGCTACCGCAACTTCCGCGCGAGGAAGAACGACCCGCATGGCATTCCTCACAATCACGTGCTGCAACTGCTCTACGACAAGAACAATAACCTTTGGATGCTCACCAACGATGGCAAGGTTGGTCGCTTCGATACACGCACATTTCGCTACATCGAATCAAAGGTTACCTTGGAGAAGGAATTAACTCTCACAGGAGAACACAGCATACTGCAAGACGAGGAAGGCAATATCTTCATCTCTTACGTTCACCACGATTTCGTAACCTGGAATCCGACTACGAACGAGTTCTCGGCAGCAAATAATTTCATTCGATTTCCATTGGGTTGGCTCGTCACGTACGTGACACAACAGCCCGGCACTAAGAAGTATTGGATCGGCGCTGCCAATGGCCTTGCTGTCTACGACAGGGAAACTGATCAAATATCTTTTACGGGGCACAACGTCGCCGCAGATCCGGTGATCGAAAAATTCGGAAAGATCCCCAGTCCCACCCGAATGATGTTCGACAGCTTCGGACGCCTATGGTTCGATGCATGGATCGACATTCCAGCGATCTTCTGTTACGACATTCGCAAGAACGAAGTTGTGTTGGATGAACATCGCCTCACCGGCAAAGGCTATCACGAAACAAGGGGTTTCATGCA
>CBINHQ010000565.1:0-1858 GCA_966250475.1 uncultured Chitinophagaceae bacterium | reverse complement strand
CGGCCTCGATCCTGTTACGCTGCTTGGGGGCGACGTATGTGGTACGCCGTTCAACAGGATAATAGTGAAGACGAGATCATCCGCATCATTTACCGCAGAGCTGAAAGACTTTGTGGCGCCGACGGATCTCTTCCTTGCGCCAAGAGTAGAGGCAGAGGCGGAAACGCCATACATCTGCGATACGCTTGGATTCTCTACCATTCGTGTCACCAACCCGGTGTCGAGCTCATTGTATGAATGGTCCACACCTGATGGAAGCATCATTGGCTCTTCCACGGGTCCTGTGATCTATGTGGATTCACCCGGCACATATATCGTGAGACAATACCTCCAGGCAGGCTGCAACATATTCGCTGCCGATACCATTCAGGTGGTGGCATTCGAAGCCTGTATTGTGCTTCCTTCGGAGATATCGGCTCTGCATGGAATCGCTGAAAATGATGGCGTGTACCTCGGCTGGAAGATGGCGAACAACAACCTCGCTGATTATTTCGAAGTGGAACGAAGTGCAGATGGAATCAACTTCACGGGAATTGGAAGACTCGAGAACACGCATCCGCCCGGTGATGCATCCACGAAGGCCTATAATTACTTCGATCCGCTGAGTTCTATTCACGGCACGCATGCATTCTATCGCGTGAAACTGGTGACCGTGTACGGAAAGACGAAGTACAGCAATACGATTTATTTCAACTTCAGCAATGCTGGTGAGAAGGTTACCATCTTCCCCAATCCTGCGAGGGATGTGCTGCAGGTGAATGTGAATTCAACTGCGAACAGCATGGTGAGGATTGATGTTTTCGATCCATCAGGAAGACTTGTCGCAAGGTCTTCTTCGCGTGTGCAACCGGGCATGAACATGCTCTCGTTCGATCAACTGGAGGGAAAGCCCCCGGGCGTGTACTTCATGGTGGTGCAGGTTGGAGGAGAGGCCTTCAGGCATAAAATAATTCTCGCGAGATAACTAAAGCTGACGCGAATTTCGAAAGGAGTTCGCGTCAGTATTTTCAATCTACTCCGATCTCTTTGATTTCTCCCAGGTCACTTCCTGCTTTTTCCTCATGAACCTGATGAAACCTTTAACGAGGCAATAGTTCATGAACAGGAAATAGAAGGGAACGCTGATGATGCCTGCAGTTCTTCCGCTTCGCATGAAGAGATAGCCGATCACCGCAGCGAGGTAGAACAGGCATTGAAGAAGAAGCATCACCATATAGAAATGGTTTCCTTCCATTGCAAACCACAGCCAGGCATTAGTGATTAGGATCAGCGGAAGCATGGCAGGACAGACAACCCATCGAAGCAATCTTCTCGAGAAGTATTGAAAAGAAAGAAGCGGATAGCGAAGGAAATTCAAAGCGGACTTGAGTATTCCGATAGACTGATATGCTCCTGCCGCGATTCTCGTCTTCCTCTTCTCTTCCTCTGCAAGCGATGCGGAAGGTCTCTCCGTTGCGAAGGCTTCGGGTTCGTAACCGATGCGAAAGCCTTTGATGCAAATGCTCATCGAGATCACGAAGTCATCTAAAATCACATGATTTCCCGGCGGGTTGAACAGTTCCGTGCGAATGGAAAACAATTCACCCGCAGCGCCGACTACGGTGTGAAACTCCGCATCCTGCCGCTTCATGAAGGATTCGTACTGCCAGTACAATCCTTCAGCACGACCAACCGGGGAATCTGGTTCAGCGATGATCTTCTTCTCCCCTGCCACTCCTCCAATTTGGCGATCATCATAATGCCGCACGATCTTGCGTATGCATTCGCTGTTGAGCATCGAATTCGCATCGCTGAAGACTACGATAGGTGTTTTCACTGACTTCATCGCACGCGTGATGGCGGCAGTCTTTCCTTCACG
>CBINHQ010000564.1:0-1868 GCA_966250475.1 uncultured Chitinophagaceae bacterium | reverse complement strand
AATTGAGATGGGATTTTACATTCCATCACCCCTTTCATAAACTAATTATCTAATTCCTACACATACTCTTCGCATATGAACCTTCTGGTTCCAATCATTAACTAATTAACTAATTAACTAATTGACTAATTAGCTAATTAGCTAATTAGCTAATTAACCAATTACCCCGCCCATCCCGCGCGGTCCAAACTCCTATAATGAATCGCTTCCGACAAATGTTCTGCCCTGATGCACTCACTTGAATCAAGATCGGCGATGGTTCGTGAGACTTTCAAGATCCTGTCATACGCTCGTGCAGATAGATTGAGCTTTTCCATCGCCGTTTTCAGCAAACTCGAGCATGCGTTATCCAGGTGGCAAATCCTCTTTAGCATCTTGCTGCTGATTTGTGCGTTGCAATGCACCTCCTCGTTTCCTTCGTATCGTTGCTCCTGTAATTTCCTTGCGGCAATCACGCGTTGTCTGATACCTGCGGAATCTTCTGTGGACCTCGCGTTTGCAAGCTCGCTGAATGCAACGGGTGTCACTTCCACGTGCAGGTCGATTCGATCGAGAAGAGGGCCGGAGACTTTGTTTAAATATTTCTGCACTGCGCCGGGAGGACAAGTACATTCTTTCTCGGGGTGATTATAGAATCCGCAGGGACAGGGATTCATCGATGCGAGCAGCATGAAGCTTGCTGGGAAATCAACCGCAATCTTCGCGCGGGAGATTGTGACGCGACGTTCCTCCATAGGCTGACGCATTACCTCTAGTACGGTTCGTTTGAATTCCGGGAGTTCGTCGAGGAAGAGCACACCGTTGTGCGCTAAAGATATCTCACCGGGTTGGGGATTGCCCCCACCGCCGACGAGTGCCACATCGGAGATGGTGTGATGTGGAGATCGGAAGGGACGACGGCAGATGAGGTTCGCGTTTTCCTGCAGCTTGCCCGCGACGGAATGAATCTTCGTTGTCTCCAGAGCCTCCTGCAAAGAGAGTGGAGGAAGGATGGTAGGAATTCTTTTCGCAAGCATGGTCTTCCCGGCGCCAGGCGGACCGATGAGAATTGCGTTGTGTCCGCCTGCTGCGGCGATCTCCAATGCGCGCTTGATATTTTCCTGACCTTTCACATCCGCGAAATCTATCTCGAAGTCGTATTGCGAATGAAGGAATTGCTCGCGGGCGTTAATCTGCACTTTTTCGAGACCACTTTCGTTTTGCTCGAAGAATGAGATCACTTCTTTGATGTGTGAGACACCGTAAACGTCGAGGTTATTTACCATGCCCGCCTCGCGTGCGTTGACGGCGGGAACGATGAGGCCTTTGAATCCTTCCTTACGTGACTGAATAGCGATGGGTAGTGCTCCCTTCACGGGGCGCACATCGCCATCGAGGCTGAGTTCTCCCATGATCACATATTTGCTGAGCGCTTCCTTGTTTGCCACTTGCTCGGTGGCGCCGAGGAGTCCCATCGCGATCGGCAGATCGAATGCAGTCCCGCTCTTTCGAATATGCGCAGGCGCGAGGTTGAATACAACCTTTGTGCGCGGCATGGAGTAGCCGTTGTTCTTCACCGTGCTTTCCACTCGTTGCAGACTTTCCTTCACGGCACTATCAGGCAGTCCCACGATCATGGAATCCTTACCCACATTCGGCATCCACATTACTTCGATAGTAATGGTAATTGCCTCCACTCCATACACTGCGCTACCAAAGGTCTTTATTAACATGGCGTGAATGTAGGAGAAGAGAAGGAGGATAGTCGTTTTTAAACGTTTAAAACGGATATGGACATCAGAGGAATTGTTAATTAATCAATTAGCAAATTAGTTAATTGGCTCATTCAGGATAAGGTAAGTTTGGAGAATTTTCTAATTTCGGAGGTA
>CBINHQ010000563.1:0-1872 GCA_966250475.1 uncultured Chitinophagaceae bacterium | reverse complement strand
AGCGAACGACAAGAGCAAGCTCTACCAGTTCCTCGAATGGAGGGGAATGGAGTTGCCAAAATTCAAAGTGGTGGAGAATGTTTCGCAGTTTGAAGAAGCAGCGAAGGAACTCGGCTATCCGGAAAAAACGATTTGCTTCAAGCCTTCGGTCTCCAACGGCAGCAGAGGATTTAGAATAATCAGCAATAAGGTCGATCGTCATCATCTACTTTTCAATGAGAAACCGAATGCGACGTACATGTCGTACGAAGAAGCAGTGAGCATTCTTTCTTCGAAGCCTTTTCCCGAGCTCCTGGTGAGCGAGTTCCTTCCGGGAGATGAGTATTCAGTGGATTGCCTCGCTAATCATGGTGAGTCCTTGCTTGTTGTGCCAAGGGTTCGCAGGCGAATGATCAACGGCATAAGTGTTGAGGGTGAGTTTATCAACGACGCGGAGACCATTTCGTATTGCGCGCAAATCATTAAAGAGGTGAAGCTGCACGGAAATATCGGGATACAGTTGAAGACTTCGGAATCCGGAAAGAAACTGCTGCTCGAAATAAATCCACGAGTGCAGGGAACTATCTGTGCCGGCCTTGGCGCCGGAATCAACCTTCCCGTACTCGCAGTAAAGCAGGAACTGGGCCTGCCGATTTCCGAAGAAGAATTAACCGTAAACTGGGGAACGAAATTTGCACGATACTGGAGCGAGGTTTTCTATTAGAGAAATCCCTTCTTCATTTTCAAATTTTCAAATTAATACCATTTATCTTGGCAAAAAGAATACTAATGAAAAACGTGGGAACGGCCCTTTTATTTAGCGTATGGACCCTCGGAGGACTTGCGCAGGATGGAAGCAACGGCAACCTCTCGAATACTCTGCTGTGGAAAATCTCTGGCAATGGATTGAGCAAGCCTTCTTATCTCTACGGCACCATTCACATGATCTGTGCTTCCGATGCAATCATGAGTGAAAACCTCAGCAAGGCAATCACGAGTGCAGACGAAGTCTATTTCGAACTGGATCTCGACAACATCGTGGAAATGCTCCAGGCCGTGTCGAAGATGAAGATGAACGGCGATACTACGCTCAAAGATCTCCTCGAACAAAACGATTACGAGCTCGTGAAGGCCTATTTCGATTCCATTCCCACCGAGATACCCTTCGCAATGCTGGAAACCTTCAAGCCCATTCTTACCGTTCCCATCATCCAGGAGAAATCGCTCGACTGCGAGACGATGACGACCATGGAACAATTCATCATGGAAAAGGCGAAGAAATCGGACAAACGGATTCGCGGTTTGGAAACCATGGCCTACCAGGCCGGAGTGCTCGACAGCATTCCTTACAAATTGCAGGCGGAGCAATTGCTCGACTATGTGCGCAAGAGCCGCAGAAAGGAAACCGATGATTCCGAACTCCGCGAGATGATGGAAGCATACAAAGCCCAGGACTTGAACAAACTTGAGCAACTCATGCTCAAGAACGACATGGGAGTGGCAAACTTCACTGAGATCTTGCTCTACCGTCGCAATCGCAACTGGGTTGAGTCGTTGAAATCGATACTTCCGGAGAAATCGGTACTGATTGCCGTCGGCGCTGGCCATCTGCCCGGGGACGAGGGGATGATTAATTTGCTGAAGAAGGCGGGTTATGTTGTGGAGCCAGTAGAAAATAAGGTTGGTCGTGAAATTTGAACGGCCTTCAGAGTTTCGGACCATTGGCCACGGATTTATTATGATTGCTTATGATTTTTTATGATTTGACACTGGCGCGCAAATCAGAATTCATCATACTAAATCTGCGAACAATAGTCGTGGCTACGGAAGAATTTTTAGATACGGATTTAGAATGAGCCACGGATTGCACGGAAAACACGGATTTTGTACCCG
>CBINHQ010000562.1:0-1872 GCA_966250475.1 uncultured Chitinophagaceae bacterium | reverse complement strand
TGGGTAACTACTCCATACAGTGAGATGCCAAGAAAGGATAATCTCTCACCAGCGGGTACGTTTGCGCTTGCGAGAAACATTGCTGAAGTAAACACGGCGGGGTTGGAAATGGATGTGCAACATCACAAAAGCTTTGGAAAAGGAAGACAACTACTTTCAACTCTCGGCCTACTTTGGATGGACAGCAACACAGGAGATGGACAACCTTCATTTTATATTTCTTCTCATGCGAAGTTCTTGGGAAACCTCAACCTGGCTTATAGCGATAATCGATTCAACGCTGGACTGACCGGTATCTTCAAACACCGAAATTCGATGGAGGCGCCTGGTATTAATGCCAAGATTAACCGCGATTATTTTTTGGTGAATGCGATGGGGGGAGTGTGGATTGGAAAGAAAAAGATGAACATCTTTGTGGAAGTGGATAATATTTTTGATGTGGCGTATTCGGATTTGCTGGGATCGGTGATGCCGGGGAGATGGGTGATGGGAGGAGTGAGGGTGAAGTGGTAGATATAAATATTTGGATGGGAAGGTAGTTGGGGATTGCGTGCGATTGTTGGGGATCTCTGTGATGTGTGATTTTAGGGTGATGGCTTCCGCGTGGGTCCCTCCCCTGACCACCGCCGACCAATGTTTTCTATGAATGTGAGCACGCGAAGTCAGTGCGCTTATTGTGGAAACACAAGCGCAGCTCCGCGTGGGTCCCTCCCCCGCCTCCAACCTACCAATATTTTCCATGGCATGACGATCTTCGTTCACTCGCGCTTCGACTTCGAAACACTCGCACACGCTCTCGCCACACGGTTTTCAGCAATAATCAGTTTTCATTCCAGGCCGGATTTCCGCCGGACAACACAAATCTCTTTCATCAATTGGCGGATGCAAGGGGAAAACGACGGAAGTTTACCGCTTTTTTCCACGAAGGGAGAGGGTTAAAAGACGAATTTTTTGCCGACATTTTTTTTGGTAAATAGTTTAAACGCATATAAGGATGCAAAGTTGCAGCAGGGATCGCGGAGCGCATCTTTGTTGTACAAGAATTAGTATTTCTGAAACGACGGGGATCTCGCGGACTACGGGCAAACCTGGCTCCTTCGACGAATCCTAATCGAAAGCGACGAAATATTTCCTACAAGTAATATTGAAGGTGCAGATTATAAACGCCAAAGCGATTATAATGAATATTATTTTTACTGGCCATTTCAACTTGTTTCCTGAATTATCTCAAGAATTATGCTGCACAACTTCAATAGGCGGCAATTCTGTGTATTGAGCTTCAATCATCGGATCCCCCGCCTCCCTAAAATCTTTCGCAATCGTATAAAACCTCATCTTCTCCGGCGGATATTGAAACCTTGCGATCTCAGAAATTCTTTCTTCGCTCAGTTCACCAAACAGCCATTCACTCGCCAGCTCATCAGTCAATATCGTCGGCATCCTTCTCTTGCTGTTGTGAATCTGCTCCATTAATTTATTGGCTGCGGTTGTCACAATCGCGAAGGTTTCCACAAACTCTCCTGTGTTGCGATCTTTCCATGGTGTCCAGATTCCAGCCATTAGCCAGTATTCTCCTTCTGCTGGACAGATATGATATGGAATCTTCAATGCAGTCTTTACCGGTTTTCCGGTTCGCTTGTTTAACGGATATACATGCCGCCATTCATAGAATCCTGAAGAGAGTACAAGACAACGTCGATGCAACGCAGCATCGCGATAAATCTTTCCTGGTAGCAATAATTCTTCACCTACAGCATTCAATGTCATGATGGGTTGCTGCCATTCACCATTCGCCTTTTTATACCCTGAACGAAATTTGCTCACCGCTTCACGATCATTCAGGTAATGCGGAAGGAACCCCCATTCCATCTG
>CBINHQ010000561.1:0-1877 GCA_966250475.1 uncultured Chitinophagaceae bacterium | reverse complement strand
TAAGGTTAATTTTTTCTCAGTCGCCATTCTGCTTCCCAGCAGCAGGGATGATTTCTCACGATTCATGAATGAAGGAGAATACCAGCCCATGGGCGATTCTTCGGTGGCTTGTATCACCCTCGTCTCCAGTCTTGGGTCGAATGTGAGCTCGAGCGTGGAGGCAGTTTCCTTCCTGCTAAGGATGAAACTTTCTCCCGTCTGCATGATCGATACGCCGGGATGAAGGTGAAAAGGAATGTTTACCGAATAGCGATTCTTTGCCGTGTCAATGTTGTCGGTGATGGTGAATGAATCCATCTCCTTGTCGAACGCGATCTCTCTTCCGTGCGTGGTCCTGATCTTCCTGTAACCGTTGTGTGTCCCTGCAACGTATTCCTTCTTCTCCAAACGATCGGCCTTTGCAACTTCACACTTGTAGTGGTCGAGCCAGAGTGTGGGACCGGAGAGATGTGCCTGGTCCATCATATCGATGGTAACTGTGTTGTGCGCAATTGTGCTCACAAAATATTTCCTCCATTCAGGATGCGTGTGATAAGCAAAGGTGCCCGGATCAACGATGAACGGATATCCATCGATGTGCATGATCACCGACAACGCATCTGCGTGACCGTGCGCGGCAATGGAGAGATAGCCCAACGGCGCCGCATCGAAATGGCAATAAACCTCAGTCTGATCCTGCGTATACTTCCTGAAGATGAAGTGTCCTTCTTCCTTGAAAAACTCAGAAGAAGGAGGAGGAAGATGAAACGGATACTGCTTCCATTTATGATGGCCGTTGAAATAAGTGGTGAGCATTTCGGATTTGCTGTCCCATTCCGAACCCTTGCGCTTCCATTCAGGCACATTGAAAAGCACGGATGCGGTGTTGAGAATGGAGAGGAAATTATTCTCGTTGGGATTTCCTGCGGGAATCACCACGCGGCCATCGTCCTCATCGCCATACTTCGGCCAGTTGCCGCGGATGTCGAGGAGATGATTGATGTAGCCGCAGATGGATTTCAGTCTCGCTGTGTATGATTTGGAGAAGGGAAGTCCCGATTGTTCCGCGGTGATGTACGAGAGCAGGAACAAGTCTGTGATGAATTGAATGTAACCTGCAGCTTCCTCGCGATTGATGCCGTTCTCGCTGTGTTGTTTCAGTATTTCCTTCTCGAGTCCTTTTCTGCTCTTGCGGTTCCATTTTGCCGACTCGGGGAACTGCCAGAGTGAAGAGGCGATGAATAATCCTGCATACTCCGCGATCAGGTGATTGTTTGCGGATGAGTGATACGATGGATTCCTGTCGCTGTACACGCAATGGCAATAGATCAACGGCAGCCATACTTCGGCTCTGAAGGTTTCATACTTCTTATCCTGCTGCCAACGCTCATCATTCTCGAGAAGCAGCCAGCACCAGTACCAGTTTATCAGGCGAAGGTTTACTTCGATGTTGCTGTACCAATTGATTCCTTTCAAATAAGGATTCTGTTCCTGCCAGGAGGTCATGATACTCACGAAGAGATCGAGATCTTCCACATTGCCGGTTCTCTTGTAGTTTACCAACAGTGGCAGGAGGAATTGCAACCTGTTCACTTCCCAAACCATCTTGGCGCTTCCATATCTGTCGGTGCGAATATCGATCGACTTTGAGAACGACATCGGGAATCGCTTTCCCGAGGAGATATCGAGATGGAAGTCCATCGAGCTGTTGATGGAGATAGGTGTGCCGAAGATCGGGAATTCCTTGTTGAACTTCGTATCAGGGAAGTTGAACAACAGGCCATGCGAGTTTACGGTCACATGGCGATATGACGGTTCCTGCGTGAACAGTTTTTCCAGGGCACGCTGCTGCATTTGACCTGCTCTGAAGAACAGCTCACGAATGTTCATCGTGCTTA
>CBINHQ010000560.1:0-1879 GCA_966250475.1 uncultured Chitinophagaceae bacterium | reverse complement strand
GCTCTGCGCATTCAGAGATACCGTATAAGTTCCCGGAGCATCATACACTGCTACAGGATTCGTTGCGGTTGATGTCTGCCCATTACCGAAGTCCCATGTATAAGAAATGCTTCCCGGCCCGCTCGATTGGTTTTGGAATGTAACTGAATAAGGTGGTTGGCATGAAGGAGGAGGAATGTGCGTGAAGTCTGTTTCGACACCACCCACTACCCTGATGTAATTTGTTCGCGTCATCGTTCGCCGGCAACCGTTGTTGCTCGTCACGGTGAGTGTCACGGTGTAGAATCCCACACCTGAATATGTATGTGAAGGATTCTGCAGGGTGGAAGTGGTTCCGTCACCGAATTCCCAGTCCCAATTGGTGATTACTCCGCCATTTGGATTGGACATGTCGGTAAACTGTATCGTTGCCGGGTTGCAGGCCAGCGTCATATTTGAAGTAAAGGAAGCAATGGGTGAAGGCACCACAGTTATGTAATTGATCCGTTCTATTTCATCAATACCCGATGCATTTTGCACCACGAGCTTCACGGAATAAGTACCTGGGTCGGCAAATGTAACTACCGGATTTTGTGCATTGGAAAGTGTGCCGTTGCTGAATTCCCAGTTCCAGCTTGTAGGATTGTTTGTTGTCTGGTCAGTAAACGAAAAGGTTAAGGGTGCGCAACCCGAGATAACATTTGAGGTAAAACCGGCAACAGGCGCCTGCGCCATTACACAGGGTGTTACGGCAAGAGCTATTATGCAGACGATAATAGGCCTGGAGAGAATTGTATTTATACTCTTCCTCAGTTGTCCTTGGTTTAAATGTTAACCGTGGGGACATAGAACACGCAAAAAGCGTTCCTAAGGGTTTAGCACAGGAGAAAGCGTAGAATTATATCTACGTTGGGGAAGAGTGCGGGCTTGTATTAAAAAAAATAATCAGGCTCACTACGATCAGATCTTATCGAGTCTCATCGTCTTGGTGGAGGAGCCATTAGTTTGGGTAGCTACTACGTGAGTCCAACTGCTGTTATCGATGTGCCAGGTTCCATTAATTAGGCTGAGCGGTTCTGTGGCGCTGGGAAAATCTGCCCACGTGGTTTGGGTTGAGATATCCCCATCCCAGTTGCCGGTCTTCTCTACCACGCCGTTTTTTATGGCGTCTACCGTTCTGGCCCTGTAATACTTGAAACTGAATCCATCGAACTGAGCTGTGATATTGGATCCATCATGCACGAAATTGGTAATCTTCCATTGCCCGTCAGTCATGGCGTCCACGAGCATGTTCTCCTGAATCTTCTCGATCGCTTTCCTGCAACTTCCGAGAAGGAGCAGGCAGGAGCACACAAGGAGGATCTTTCGCATAAGGTAAAATTGGACTACCAAATTACAATTATCCTTTCGTTCCGGCAATAGGGATTTAACGGAGTAGTTTTATCGGATTTATGAGGATATTGTGAGGCAGGTCCATTGCGATTGCATGGTCACACATTATCTTCATGGTAAACCTCCTGCTGCATGTTGAAAGTCCTAACTACGATCCTGTCCTTGCTTCTTCTTTTTTCCAGCCTAAAGGCCCAACAGCAGGCAGAACAACTCAACAAATGGTCGGAGGTACGACCCATCGAAAAGGTTTATATACATTACGATCGTACAGAGCATTTCCCCGGACAAACAATCTGGTTTAAAGCATACCTCTATTCTGAGTACGTGCCTTCAACGCAAAGCACAAGCCTGTATGTGGAATTCTTCAATCCGGCTTCACGCATGATCGCCCGGCAGGTCTATCCAATATTCGGTGGATTCGCAAGAGGACAGATCGAACTGCCAGACACACTTAAAGGTGGAAAGTACATGCTGAGGGCATACACACCCGGCATGCTGGAGAGCAATC
>CBINHQ010000559.1:0-1883 GCA_966250475.1 uncultured Chitinophagaceae bacterium | reverse complement strand
GACGAAGAATCATACAGGAAAAGCGTGAAGGAAGAGATCGCCGAACTCTTTCAAACCATCAACCTCGATCATCTTTATTTCGCCAAGAAGACATTACGCAAGATACTGCGCATCGTAAACAAGTATTCGCGATACAGTTCAAGCAAGGAAACAGAAGTTGAATTCAGGATATTCTTTCTGCAACAACTGAAGGATACCGGCATACCATTGCACCGTAATAAGGTAATCGAGAATATTCGAAACTCCCAGTTGAAGAAAGTGCACCAGGTGCTGGCGGGACTTCACGAAGACCTTCAACACGATTACCTTAAAGAGATTCCGGAGGATTAGTTCATTCTTTCAATTTCTTTCGTCCGGGTAATTCGCTCTCCTCTCTTGTGGTGCGAAGCTTCATCGTCTGCTTCTTTCTCAATCTCATGTTGAGCAATTCAACGATCAGTGAGAATGCGATCATCGAATAGATGTAACCCTTGTTGATCTCCTGGTGGAATGCTTCTGCGACTAGCATGATGCCGATGGCAATAAGGAATGCAAGCGCGAGCATTTGTAATGTGGGATTTCGGTTGATGAAGCGGCTGATCGGTCCGGCGAAAGCCATCATCAGCAGAATAGAAATTATCACTGCAATAATCATGATGAAGACCTCATCCACGAGTCCGATAGCGGTGAGGATTGAATCAAAAGAAAACACGGCATCGATCAGGATGATCTGTACGATTACCGAGGTGAGCGAGGCGTAAACTTTCTTTTCTGTCTCATGCCCGTTGGGTACTTCGAGTTTGTGCCTGATCTCGATCGTACTCTTCACGACGAGGAACAATCCTCCCGCCAGCAGGATGATGTCCTTCCAGCTCATGCCAATGGGTTCTCCATCGGAGGTAATGAATGGAATGGTAAACAATGGCTCTTTCAACCGCATGATGTAGGTAATCGTGAGCAGCAGCATTATCCTAAATACCATCGCAAGAAGCAACCCGATATTTCTCGCCTTGCGTTGCTGGTGGGGCGAAAGTTTGTCCGAAATGATCGAGATGAAGATGATATTATCGACTCCCAGGACGATCTCGAGAAAGGTTAGCGTAAGCAGGCTGATCCAAATCGCGGGATCAGAAAAATCCGGGATTACCATTGTGTTGATTTGTTTATTCTTCTTTAAAAATTATACCAGTTATGATTCGGGTGTGATAAATGAAAAATTCACAGCCGAAAAAGTTAGGCAAGTTAAGTGAAAAAGCTTTTTGTAATATTGCCCATGGCTTCTTTGCTGATCTCCAACATTAAATTGCTTGCCGGCATTGGCGACTTCAAAAGCCCGCTTCGGGGGCAGGATCTCGCCGGGTTGACAACGATTCCTTCTGCCTACTTAATCGCTGAGAACGGGATAATCTCAGGATTCGGCGAAATGAAGGATCTCTCTCAAAAACCAGCCTCGTTTACCAACCACATCGATGCTTCGGGGAGAATGGCGCTGCCGGCCTGGTGCGATTCACACACACACCTCGTGTTTGCGGCGAGTCGTGAGGAAGAATTTGTACAGAAACTGAAGGGGATGAGCTATGCCGAGATTGCCCGGCATGGCGGTGGGATACTGAATTCGGCACGCAGACTGAATGATACTTCCGAAGACGTTCTCTTCGCAGGAGCATGGAAACGTTTGCAGGATCTCATCGCTTTGGGAACGGGGGCTATCGAAATCAAGAGTGGTTATGGTCTCAGTGTGGAAGGAGAATTGAAGATGCTTCGCGTTATCAAGAGACTGAAGCAACGCTCGCCCATTCCTGTCAGGGCAACTTTTCTTGGCGCGCATAGCTTTCCGATCGAATACAGGGATAATCACGAGGGATACATTAACAGCATCATCGACGAGATGTTGCCTGTGATCG
>CBINHQ010000558.1:0-1884 GCA_966250475.1 uncultured Chitinophagaceae bacterium | reverse complement strand
AACCCATATCTCAAACCTCACTTCTTCCTCCACTCCTCCATCCCCATCTCAAACCTAATCTCTCCCTTTCCATACGTACCATTTTCAATCCATCCTGCTTTGCGGTAGAATTGTTCTGCTCTTGTACCCGGTGCCGTGCTCAGCCAGATTCTTTCATCCGTATTCGAGAAATACCATTCCATCATCTCATCATGTAACCTTCGACCGATGCCTTTTCCTTCATATCCCGGAGTGACGAACAACGCCCAGACATTTTTATCAACCAAACTAACGATGGAGAACCCGAGAAGTCTGTCACCTGATTCACAAACCCATCCTCTTCCCTTCCTGGTAATGTAATGCAGGCAATCTTCGTCTGTGACAAGCGAAGGATCGGAGAGCATATTTTCCTTGACGGAATTTCTTACGATCTGTATCTGCGGGATATCACCCGGAATGGCCTGGCGAAAAACCATGCGACTAAGATAACCAATTCGCTAAATACCCGATTAGTTAATTAAATTGCCTGTATGGAATTCTTCGTGCATAAGGACTCGATTGTGCGTCGCATTTGGGGAAAGGGAGATACCATTCTCTTCGTGTTCGCCGGCGCCTCGGCGGAATTCGCGCTCAACAAGGCTGTTGACTGGTTGTATTACACGGGAAAACTTCCCGCCGATCCTTTAGGGCGTTTGTTTTCTACCGTGATGTACGCAAGGCAGATTGTCTTCTCTGACAAAGATTCCGCCCTGCAAACGATCGATAAGATAAATTCCATTCACGGTGCGCTGGAGAAAGGAAGAGGTTATCCGATTCCGGCCTTCGCCTATCGCGATGTGTTGTACATGTTGATACATTATTCGCTCGCTTCTTATGAACTGCTCGAAAGAAAAATGACGCAGGAAGAGAAAGAAGATTTGTTTGATGTGTTTAAAAGAATGGGCGAGCGCATGCAGATTCCGGACCTACCTAAAAATTTTGAAGAGTGGAAGGCTCATCATGCAGAGCATTTGCAAAATGATATGGAGAACTCTGATTTCACAAAGGATTTATACAAACAATACCGCAAGCATTTGGGTGCGTTCAGGTACTGGCTGCTGTGGGAATCGCAGAAGCTGGTGGTGCCTGAAAGGGTGAAGGAATTGCTGGAAATGCGTCGCTTCTCATGGGCGAGGCCGATTGTGTTTCTTTATAAAATTGCGAGGTTTTTGAAATTGGATGGAATATTGAAAGCGATGGTGATGCCGGCGAAGTATAGGGATGAGATTAAGTCGTTGGATAAAATGGAGGCAATTACCTAATTAGTTAATTAGGTAATTAGTTAATTACCTTCTAAAACCCTCCTTCAAAAGCAAAGCATCCTCATCCGAAAGTCCCTTTTCCTTTGACGTAACAAGCGGCACCATCAACTCATGCTGCCTGCTCCCATCCTTCATACTCGTTTCAAACAACACAATATGCAACGTAGAATTTTCGCGTTCCTTCCGCGCATTCACCGTAAAATCAAACTTGCCCCATTCCGGCGCGCCTTTGTCGGCGGTGCTGAAACCCGTCTTCAACTCGTTATGACCGTCTTCCACCACCCATCCAAAGGATGCTTCGAAAATTTGCGCCTCACCACGAATCCTGAATGTGGTATCGTTGAGTTTGTCAACCGTCACTTCCCTAAACCTTGTGTTTGAATAAGCTTTCTTCTCACTGGTATCGTTTTCCTCGAGAATGCCTGTGTTATCGGGTGCTGGTGTAATGCTATCCCCAGTGTTGTCGCCATCTCCCGAAGAGTTACAGCTTATGATAAAAGCGGAAAGAATGAATGTGAAGAAAAGATTTCGATTCATAGTCATGGAATTAATTAATTCTATAAACAGGGGCAAAGGACAGGCCAATTGAAATACGAAAGATCAA
>CBINHQ010000557.1:0-1892 GCA_966250475.1 uncultured Chitinophagaceae bacterium | reverse complement strand
AATTAATACCTTTGCCCCCAATGAAACTCTTCCCCCAAACGGCTTCGATCCAACTGGAATTTGACAAGGTCTGTGCACTCCTGGCTGAGCACTGCCAGGGTGAGTATGCCCGTGCCAAGGCGAAGGATCTGCGCATCCATACCAGGAAGGAATTCATCGACCTGGAGTTGCGTCAGAGTCACGAGTTTCACCAATTAATCAGAAACGGAATCTATTTTCCCAACGAGGTTGTGCCGCAGTTGGGAAAATTGTTAAGGCTGCTCGAGATTCCGGGTGCATTGTTGAGTGGAGAGGAGTTCATGCAGGTTCGCAGGTTGGCGGAGATTATGGAGCGCTTATTTCGTTGGTTCGACAACGAGCGAAAACTTGCGTATCCTGCGCTGACCGCGATTATCGATGGCTCTTTTTACGAGAAGGCCATCATTGAAATGATCGATGAAGTGATCGATGAATCGGGATTCGTGAAGGACAGCGCATCGCCGGAACTTCGCAACATTCGCATTAACTTATACCGCAAGCGCAATGAACTGAGGAGGGTTTTCGAGAAAATTGTGTCACGCCTCAACAAGCAGGGATACCTCGCAGGAATCGAAGAAAGCTTTATGGGAGGAAGAAGGGTAGTGGCAGTGCTTGCCGAACAGAAGCGCACCGTAAAAGGAATCCTGCATGGAGAAAGCGACAGTCGAAAGACTGCGTTCGTAGAGCCGGAGGAGACCATCGAACTGAACAACCAGGTCTATGACCTCGAGAACGAAGAGAGAAAAGAATTGCAAAAGATATTGCGCGAACTCACGGCCAATGTCTCTCACTATTCAAGTCTGCTGAAAACCTATCATCGCATCACGGGTGAATTTGATTTCGCAGGAGCGAAGGCAAAGCTCGCCGTCGACATGCACGGCGAGTTTCCGAACGTGGTAGACAAGGCGCACATCCACCTCGTCGATGCGTATCATCCTTTGTTATATCTCTTCAACAAACGCACGGGAAAGCCTACCATTCCGGTTTCACTCACGCTCGATGATGCGAAACGAATTCTCGTCATCAGCGGTCCGAACGCTGGGGGAAAGACCGTAACGCTGAAGACCATCGGCCTTTTGCAAATGATGCTGCAAAGCGGACTTCTCGTGCCCGTGCATCCATCATCCGTGTTTGGCATCTTCAAGCAATTGATGATTCACATCGGCGATACGCAAAGCATCGAGTTTGAACTGAGCACTTACAGCAGCCACCTCCTGCACATGAAACATTTCATCGAAAATGGAAATGGCAAAACGCTCTTCTTCATCGATGAGCTAGGCAGTGGCAGCGATCCCAACCTAGGTGGCGCCTTCGCGGAAGTGATACTGCAGGAACTCGCGAAGAAGCACGCATTTGGTGTGGTGACCACGCACTACCTCAACCTGAAAGTGATGGCGGGGAAGACTCCGGGTATCATCAACGGTGCAATGGCCTTCGATGAGAAGAATCTCCAGCCACAATACAAATTACTCATCGGCAAGCCCGGTAGTTCATACACATTCTCCATTGCCGAACGCATCGGCCTGGATAAATCACTCATCAAGCGCGCACGCGACCTCGTTGACAGCGACCAGTTCCGCCTCGATAAATTACTCAATCGTACTGAGCAAGACCTTCGTGATCTCGAGAAGAAGGAAAAAGCATTAGATGCTGCTATGAAGGAGAACGAAAGGTTGAAGAAGGAATTGGAGAAGACCCTCAACAAAGAAAAACACAGGCAGCAGGTTGAATTGCTCAAAGAACAGAACAGGATATCCGAAGAACGCTTCGCCTATCTGAAGGACATGGAGCGAAAGCTGAAACAATTGCTCATCGAGTGGAGGAAGCAGGAAGACAAGACCAAAGTCATCAAGCAAATGCACGCACTCCTCTTT
>CBINHQ010000556.1:0-1898 GCA_966250475.1 uncultured Chitinophagaceae bacterium | reverse complement strand
ACGATCACCCCTGGCCGGGGTTTACACCCGACTTGTTGAGCATTGTGCTTGTTACGGCCATACAGGCAAAGGGTTCGTTGCTGATACATCAGAAGATGTTTGAGAGCAGACTCTTCTTTGTAGATAAACTGATCGACATGGGAGCGCGTATTGTGTTGTGCGATCCGCATCGTGCGGTGGTGATAGGACTTGATCGAGAACAATCTTTGCGTGGAATCACGATGAGTTCGCCTGACATTCGCGCGGGTGTTGCACTTCTCATTGCTGCACTTAGCGCCGAGGGAAAGAGCATCATTCAAAACATAGAACAGATTGACAGGGGATACCAGAACATTGACGGAAGATTAATCAAACTGGGAGCAGAAATTAAGCGGGTAGGCCATTAGCTAATTAGCCGATTAGCCAATTAGCTAATTGATTAATTTTGCCCATGCCGCATACAAACAAGATCCTCATCATTACGGCTCCGTCCGGCGCAGGGAAGACTTCCATCACGCGACATTTGCTAAAAACTTTTCCGGAACTCGCTTTCTCGGTTTCTGCAGCAACCAGGCAGCCACGCAGCTATGAGACTGATGGCAAGGATTATTACTTTCTTACCCTTGAAGATTTCAGGCACAAGATTCAGCACAATGAATTCGTGGAATGGGAAATGGTGTACGAAGGGAAATATTATGGTACGCTCAAATCTGAGTTGAGCCGAATCTGGAAGATGAAGAAGCTTCCGCTACTTGATATCGACGTGAAGGGTGCAATCCATGTTCAGCAACAATATCCTGATACTTCGCTCAGCATCTTCATCGAGCCCCCTTCGATAGATGAACTCAGGAAGCGTCTCGAATCCAGGGGCACTGAGTCTCCGGAATCGCTTCAGGCAAGAATTAACAAGGCTTCTTTCGAACTTTCGTTTAAAGATCAGTTTAACAGGATTGTATTGAATGATGATTTTGACAAGGCCTGTGCGGAAGCGGAGAAGATAGTAGGGCAGTTTCTTTCACCCGTAAAGGCGCCGACTGCAGGTTAAGCCTGCGAATCCACCCGTTTTATATCTTTACCGAATGGAGGAATGGAAAACCATAATCTGGTTCATACTCACCCTGATGCTTATGGGATTTTTTGCAGGGATAGAGATGGCATTCTACAGTGCGAACCGCCTCAACCTCGAATTGAAGAAGAAACAGGGAGGCACTACTGGAAATCTGCTCGCGAAATTTGTAGATGCGCCTGCGCAGTTTCTGGGAATGACGCTGATTGGCTTCACGATCTTCATGGTATTCTTCAGCCTGCAGGTAGATAATGTGCTTAAACCGGCATGGATCTATCTTGGAAGGCAATTGAACGTGCACATTCCAGCTTCTGTTCACATCGTCACAGAAATAATCGTCGCTACATTTGTGGTCCTGATATTCGCAGAATTCATTCCCCGTGCAATCTTCCGCGCCAGGAGTGTTACACTGCTTAGCGCCTTCTCTATCGTGGCTGATTTTTTTTACCAGATGTTTGCTCCACTTGCATCGGGATTGATCAGCCTCGCAGAATGGCTGCTTAAATACGTCTTCAACATTCGCCTCGACAAGATGAAGGAACCCTTCAAACGAAGTGATCTAAAGAACCTGTTTCATCAAAATATAGATGAAGAGAAGCAGGAACGCAACACGCAGTTGTTGGAGAATGCGCAGGAGCTTCCAAAGGTAAAGATCCGGCAGTGCCTGGTGCCGAGGAAGGAAATTGTGGGAGTGAGTAATACGTCGACGATAGAGGAGGTGAAGCAGAAATTCGTTGAGACGAAGTTGAGCAAGCTTGTTGTATTTGAAAACAACATCGACCATATCATTGGATACAGTCATCAGTTGGATATGTTCAAGAAGCCGACTGATCTCGCTTCAATACTTCTTCCC
>CBINHQ010000555.1:0-1908 GCA_966250475.1 uncultured Chitinophagaceae bacterium | reverse complement strand
GAGAACCTGCTCGTCTGTAAGTCCCTGTATATTGTTTAACGCGTGCTGCAAGAGATGGAAGATATTCCCGGGTTGAGGTTGGCAATTCGAAGATCAATCCTCTTCTCCATTGTCTGTTGTGGTAGTGTCGAGTTCCTTGAGGATTTTATTCACATCAGCCTCGGTGGAGCTGAGCCGCGCCTTGCAGACCTTGATCAGGTAGGCGGCGCGCTTCACCTTCTCGGAGAGTTCGTCTACCGAAATCTCTCCTTCTTCGATTTCTCTCACAATCGCTTGTAGTTCTTCGAATGCCTCTGTGTATTTGATCTCACTCATTGTTCTCCGGTTTATCAGTTTTTTTAACCTCGCTTTCAATTGCGCCATGCAGGAGCACGGTTCTGATTACATCGCCCGGCTTTGTCTCTGCTGCATCCTTCATCGCCTTTCCATTCAGCAATGTAATGGAGTACCCTCGCTTGAGCACGTTTTCCGGACTCAAATTAAAGACATTCTTCTCAACCGCTGAAAGTTCGGTTTGATGTTTCTTCAACATTCCCCTCGCCTGCAGCGGTATCCTGAGCGCAGCTTGTTCCAGGAATTCATTTTTGGTTCGAAGCAGGTACTTCACCTGTAAGCTGATCACCGATTGATCTCCTTTCAGAGCAAGATGTGATCGTTCCAACATTCCTCTCGCGTCTTTGCCGAGTGAGACTGAAAGCGTGCGAAGCGCGGCGGATTCTGATCTGCACTTGAAGGAGGATTTCTGCGACACATCCATACTCAGTCCGGCGATCTCTTTGCGGTGTTGCTGCAGGAGATTTCGTGTGCCGCTGCGGAATGTGTTGATTGTCGTTCGGAAATTATTCTTCTCATCCAATAACAGTTGCCTGGATTGTTCAATGATGATTCGCTCGCCTTCACGAACGGGAACGGAGAAATCGTGAAACTTCTGCAGCAGCATCTCTGCGAGCTTGGTGGGAGTGATCGCATTGTAATGCGAGACCAACTCTGCCACTGTTTCGTTTGTGGCGTGACCAATCCCCGATATCACGGGAATGGGAAAGCCCGCAATCTCCCTCGAGAGTGAATAGTTGTTGTAGCAGGATAGACCAATGTCGCCGCCGCCTCCGCGTATGATGGCCACAACATCGAAGTGGTGTATCACTTTTCGGATTTGGTTAAGCTGACTGATAATTCCCGTGACAGCCTTATCTCCCTGGAGTACCGAGGGAAAGAGCATGTGAAAGAATTTATAACCCCAGGGATTTCCTTCGATCACTCTTCGAAAATCTGCGTAACCCTTGCTCGTCTCCACCGAAATGATTGCAATGCGCTGGGGAAGCAGCGGCATGCGCAGGAGTTTGTTTCTGTCGTAAATGCCTTCCTTCTTCAAACGTTCGATCGATTCCTGCTTCTCTCTCTCGAGATCGCCGAGAGTGAATGAAGGATCGATGTCGAGGATGATCAGCGATAATCCATGCACCGCATTGAAGCTGATCCTGGCAAGCATCAATACCTTGATGCCATCGCGCAGCGGCTCCTTCAGCATGCGAAGGAATTTCTCGTTGATGCGATTGAAATCGTTTTTCCAGATGATCGCCTTCATCTGCGCCACCACACGTTGATCCTGCTTCTCCACCAACTCAGGATAACTGTGACCGGAATGAGGATAGTGATTGAGCTTGTTGATCTCCGCCTTCACCCAAAACTCCTTATTGTAGTTCGGCGCAAGCGCACGATCGATGCTCTTGGCTACGTCGAGGAGGGAGTAGGCTTTTGGAGAGGAGGTCATAAGGCTAAGTTAATGAGTTATGGGTTATGGGTTATGAGTTATGACAGGATGAGAAATGAGGAGCCTGCACCGATGAAAATCGGGGATGATAGATGAATGCCTTCGATGCAGAGATCAAGGGATTTGAATAATGTATC
>CBINHQ010000554.1:0-1912 GCA_966250475.1 uncultured Chitinophagaceae bacterium | reverse complement strand
GATTATCGGGATCAACATAACTCAAATCCCAAAGCTCACAACCCTGGTAGATATCGGGTATTCCCGGCGCAGTAAGCTTGATGAGTGCCTGGTTTAGTGAATAAATGGAAGATGCATCTAGAATTTCATTTAGAAATTTTGTTAGACTATCGAGGAAGTCATGTTTGTTGAGTATGGAAGCAATGAATTCGGCGCAGGCATTTTCATATTCCTCATTAGGTTCGTCCCAGCCTGATTCAATTTTCGCTTCGCGCAATACTTTTACCATGTATTCCTGCAAGCGTTTAATGTAGCTTTCTTCAACTTTTAAGTCCTGCGGGAAGCCTGCGATCAGAGACTGGTAGAGAAAGTATTCATCATTCACCGATGGGGCAGTTTTGCCATTGATAGTTTTCTTTAGAGGCTGATTCATTTTCATCCATTCCTTAATCAGACTTTTCCACCTTTCCGGAATTTGGCTCAACAGGTTGATCCGCATCCTTGCGTCTTCACCTCTCTTGGTGTCGTGCGTGGAAGTTGAATTCATGGTTAGTGGTTCCTGTGCTAATCGATCCTGCATCTGCTGGTGAAAAGTTTCAATATCAATGGAAGGCTGAGAAGGCGAATCTCCCACTTCGTTGTGTGAGATGAGTGGATTGTAAACATAGAAGGTGGTATCCTCCACTCCCTTTGCAGTAAGCGGCCCCGTGAACTGCATTAGTCTCCTGATGAATCTTAACTTGTCCCGGCTATTTGGTGAATCCGGATCTGGATCTTCAAATAGTTGTCTGATGAGATTGAATTCTTCACGAAGAGAAGGTTCTTCATGGATTCCTTCTTCAATCACTTTGTTTACAATTTCAATTTCTATTTCTCTCAACGGAAATTTTTCAGGGTAAAGACGATAGACGGGAAGCAGGATCATAAACCTGGCGAGTGCATTCTTCAATCTTTCTTTTGGCAACTTACCATCGAGGCCAAGCTCATATAACAGATTTATCAAATTGTCGAGTTCGCCCTGCATGAAGTTGAACAGGATGAGCTTCTTCTTCTCACGTACAACTTCTTCGTAGCATCGTGTTTCCGGAACCAGTTCACGATAAAACTCCAGTAGTTTATCGTAGCCTTGCTTGTTGGTCATAACGGCGCGGAGTGGTGAGAGGAATTCATATCCGCTTGTTCCCTGCAATTCCCAATGATCGGGCATACGTTCATCGTTCTCCAGGATCTTTTCCGCGATTATGTAACATTCCTTTCCGAAGAGCGCTCGCAGCCTGCCGATGTATTCACCAGGATCGTTGAGCCCGTCGATATGATCGATGCGCAGGCCATGGATTAGTCCTTCGCGATATAATTCGAGGAGGAAGGAATGATAATCGAAGAAATTTTCCTCATTCTTCATCGAAAGGCAGATCAGATCGTTCACCGTGAAGAAACGCCTGTAATTGATCCTTCGATTGGTATCTTTCCACCATTCGGGAGTGTAATACAATTTTTCCATGACCAGCCTAAGCTTCTGCCGGTCCTCATTTACTCCCTTCAGGCACGCATCCATCACTCCCGGATTTTGATTTATCGCATGAATGAAGGCGGATTTCACATCTGACCATTCGTTGTAGTCCGCGCACTTCCAGCAGTCTTCCCTTACTTTCAGCAATAATTCATTCAACTCCTGGTTTTCACCGCAATTGTTGCTAAGTGCTGTATAAGCCGAGATGGAGAGGGGCAATCTCGTCGATCCACATTCCATTACCAGTCCATCATGGTCATCGTATCTCAAGTTGATCTTTCCCTCGTTGATGCAGGTTTCCTTCGCAGCTTCGAGTATAGGCACCATTAGTTTCCCGTTGAGTTCGGGATCGGGATGATTCCAGTTGATGTCGAAGTAGTGAAAGAATTCCGATGAAGGTCCGCGCTCGAGAATATCCATCAG
>CBINHQ010000553.1:0-1917 GCA_966250475.1 uncultured Chitinophagaceae bacterium | reverse complement strand
ATTGAGGATCTCTGAATACTCTGATGCTTCTTTTATTTCTTTTTTTGCAGCAGCTAATCTATCTGCAGCAGCCTTCTCTTTTGCCTTCAGAAATATTTCATGCCTCGAAAGCAAATCATGAAAACCCGGAAGTATCACATCAATTTTTTCAATAGGACAGGCAGAAAGATTTTTTACAAAACGACCGAACTGCAACGAGGCCTCATAAGCCTGATCGGGAGAAGATACGGTGTCAATGGAGTGAGATCCGCTGACGTATTCATAAAGGCGAAAGACATCGTCACTTCCATTTCCTGAAAGCAGCTCGTTGTTGCGGGTTTTGATCATTGCAGGAATGTAATAACCCGGATGTCTTGTTTTCAGATACTCGGTAATCAATGAAGTGTTCCGTGCAATGCGAATCGGGTCTGGAAAAATTGAAGTATTTACTTTCTGCAAGATGAATTCCTGTTCTGGCGTAATGATCTTCCATGTGGAATGTATCAATCCGCTGCCGAATGGTTCAACCTTGATGTTGCCGTTAATGCCATATTGCTGAAGTGCAGATTCAATCATAGGGTATCATTCCCTTCTGCATTCAATTTCGCATTATCATCCTAATTGAAAGAAATTTTCTGCGCAACCGTTTGAGTGAAAAATGTAATTGAACGTATGAGTAAATGTGAGCCGATGAATCACTTGGCATCGAAATCGACTACTACATTCTCAGTCTTGGGGTGGCTCTGGCAGGTAAGGATGAATCCTTGTTCTATTTCTTCATGTTCCAATCCCCAATGCACATCCATCTCCACCTCGCCTTCCAATAACCTGGCCTTGCAGGTGCAGCATACTCCCCCCTTGCATGCGTATGGAAGATCGGCTCCCTGTTTGAGTGCGGCATCGAGAATGGAGGTATCGCTCTTCATCGATAGGTCGAAACTGAAAGTGCGGCCATCGAGCTTGACGGTGATGTTACTCTTCGGTCCGGAATCATCTGTTGTTTCAACAGATTTTTTGAAGGTATTCTTCTGACCCGGCGTCGTGAAGAGTTCGAAATGAATCTTCCTCGGTTCAACTCCGTTTTCTTCGAGAAAAGCTTTTGCTGAAAAAATCATTTCTTCAGGGCCGCAAATGAAGATGTCGTCCATTCTCTTGTAGTCGATGATCTTCGAGAGCTCACCAAGTTTTTCCTTATCAATTCTTCCAAAATGGATTTGGGTGTCGGTCCGCTCCCTGCTGAGTATGTTTATGAAGTTGAATCTCTCGGGGTACCTGTTCTTTATCGCCTCCAGCGCTTCGAAGAAAATGATGGAGCCTCTTGTTCTGTTTCCATACACAAGCGTAAACTTGCTTAGAGGCTCGGTTTCCAATGTTGTCTTTATGATGGAGATCACGGGTGTGATTCCGCTTCCCGCCGCAAAGGCGAGATAATTCTTCTTGTTCTTCGGATCGAGATCAACATAGAATTTGCCCACTGGTTGCATCACCTCTAGCATATCGCCTACGCGAAGGCTATCGTTTGCAAGAGTAGAAAACAATCCACCATCTACTCTCTTAATTGCAACCCGCCATTCGTTTTCCGAAGGAGCGCTACAAATGGAATATGTGCGTCGAACTTCCTCACCATTGATGTTGGTGCGCATGGTAAGACTTTGCCCCTGCCTGAACTTAAAGCCTTCTTTCAATGAATCGGGTACTTCAAATACAACTGAAACGCAATCTGGAGTTTCTCTTCTGATTTCTTTGATGGGTAGCTTGTGAAAATGTATCGACATTCCAATTATTAATTAAAGCTAATTTTTCAATTCGTGAAAGTGACGCGGAAAATTCAGGATCCACCATTTTCAAATTACCTCATTTTCAAATTCCCCCGCGTCCTCAGCATTTCAACCCGCAAATGAGATAATTAACCATATTCTCTTCCAGTTCTTCAGGAGA
>CBINHQ010000552.1:0-1922 GCA_966250475.1 uncultured Chitinophagaceae bacterium | reverse complement strand
TACGGGAAGTTTGCCTTGCTGTTGGTAGATGGCAAGCATGGTTGAGACCATATCGTTCACGCGCTCACGCTGGTTGATGGTGAACAAAGGATGCACGGCGCGGTAAGTATCCCAGAGGGAAAATGTGGTGTAGTTTGTGAAAGGCGCTTTGGAATAAACCTTCTTGTCTGTTCCCAAATAATCGCCGTTATGATCGTTGAAGATCGATGGAGCGATCATGGTATGATAGAGCGCGGTGTAGAAATTGCGGAGGTACTTCTCGTTTTCCGTCTCGATAATAATCTTCCCCAACTCCTTGTTCCATTTTTCCCTTGCCTCTTCCACTACTCTTTCAAAGTCCCAATGAGGAATCTCGGCGCGGATATTCTCCATTGCGTTATGTGTGCTGACGGGAGAAATCCCAACCTTCACGAGAATCTTCTCATTCGATCCCGTCTCGAACTGCGCGAAGCCTTTCTCATAACCTCTTTCGCGCTCTGACTCACTTGCCGGTATAGAATCCATTAAAGGAATGAAACCCTTCATCGGCTTTGAAAAAATTGCAGTGAAATAGATACGCTGATCCTTTGCCCATCCCGTTGAGTAACGATAACCTTCGATGGTTGTGTCGTTAACCTGCGAGACCATGGTAGACGTGGCCTTGTCCCAGCCGATTCCTTCCGTTAAGTCGAAGATGATCTTCGCGTCTTTTGAACCAGGAAATGTGTATTGATGAAAACCTACCCGCTCGGCTGTTGTGAGTTCCACTTTAACGCCGTATCGTTTCAACGTGACGGAATAATATCCCGGCCTCGCCGTTTCATCGGAATGAGAAAACAAAGAATGATAGCCGCTCGATGGATCGCCGACAATACCTTTCGTGGCTTTGACATGTCCGATAGCGGGCATCATCAATATGTCGCCAAGATCGCCAATGCCCGTGCCGCTGAGATGAGTGTGCGAGAATCCAATGATGATCGAATCGGAATAATGATATCCCGAGCACCAGTCCCAGCCTTGGGTGATGTTTACGGGTCCGAGTTGCACTCCGCCGAAAGGAACGTTTGCTCCGAGGAACACATGCCCATGAAATCCTGTTCCAATGAATGGATCGACATAGTCCGTGGGACGAAATTTGCTTTCATCCTGCCTGCTGCATGAACAAAGCATCATGAATGAAAGCGAAAGCAGGATAGCAAGATTCCTTCCGCTCGTTGCTATTGAATTGTTGGTTCGTTTAAGATTCATTTTATCTTCTTACCGATTTTTATTGGTGCGGATAGTTTGATGTCTCTCGAGTCTGAACCGATAGTGACCCGATAGTCGCCGGGATACAGCACCCATTTTCCTTTCTGCAAATCCCATTTCATCAATTCGCTCACCGGGACTTGGAAGTGAACGATGGCATTGCCTCCCTTTTCAATATGCACTCTTTTAAACGCCTTCAGTTCCTTCACCGGCATACGCTCGATGGAAGGATATTCCATATAGACCTGCGCGACTTCATCACCATCCATCTTGCCTGAATTGGTTATACGCAAAGCGAACCCGAGCGTATCTGCAGAACTGTTGATTGCTTTTGGCTGATCGATCCATTCATAGTTAAAGCTTGTATAGCTGAGCCCGAAACCAAACGGGTATTGGACTTCGCCATTGAAATAGCGATAGGTTCTTCCCTTCATCTCATAACTCTCGTAATTGGGAAGGTCGCTGAAGGAGCGATAGAATGTGACGGGAAGTCTTCCCGCTGGTGATACCTTTCCGAAGATGATATCAGCAAGCGCGTTGCCTCCCTGCTCACCGGAATACCATGCGAGGATGATAGCATCTGCATACGGTTCGATTGCTGAGATATCGACATTGCTGCCAGCAGTCACGACGGCAACAACAGGCTTGTTCTTCTTTCTAAGTTCCTTTAACAATGCAATGTGCGCGGCAGGCAA
>CBINHQ010000551.1:0-1923 GCA_966250475.1 uncultured Chitinophagaceae bacterium | reverse complement strand
ACGGGCTTCCAATTGATCTCCACATTATCGTTGGGCTGGAAGAGTTCACGAAGAGAAGCAAGCACGTGATGCAAGTCGAACCGCTCCACGTTTGTATTACCGATGTTGGCGAACTGGGAGAAGTCTGCCGCGATTTTTGCGAGGTGATCAATCTGCTCTACGAGTGTGGACGCAACATTACCCGAGAGCTCCTTTACATTGGGCTGATTGCTGTCGATTGATTTCTGGAGATACTGGATGCTAAGCTTCATCGGTGTGAGAGGGTTCTTGATTTCGTGCGCTACCTGCCGCGCCATTTCTCTCCACGCTCCTTCCCTCTCGGTTTTTGCCAATGCGGCGGCGCTCTCCTCGAGTTTGGCCACCATCTTATTGTACTCCTTCACCAACACACCGATCTCATCATTGCGGTTCCAGGAAATTTCTTCGTTGAGTCTTCCGAGGTTCACATCACGCATCTTATCACTAATTAGCGAGAAAGATCTCGTGATGCGATTGGTGATGAACAACGCAATAAGACCCGCGATAAGAAAGATGAATGCATTGAGATTGATCACCGTCACGATGAAATTCGAAATCTCCTGGTTGAGTTCCTGTTGCGAAGTAAAGTAAGGAATGCTGAGGTAAGCATACACATCACCGGCGTCGTCCTGCACGGGAGCATAGATGCTCATGTAGGAGAAATTGCCGATCTTTTCATTCTGCACATGCTGCACCTTGCTGAGGCGGTTGAGATGATAGAACGCTGCCGGATCCATCTTGCTGCTAAGCACACCTTCCGTATAAACAGTCGGATCGGAAGAAACCTTGAGGTCGCCATTGAGGTCGTACACGTTCACGTCCACTCCATGAATGTCGGAGACTTCATCCACCATGTCCTGAAGTCCACGATAGGCAACTGAATCGTACACCCTGATCACATCATCGAAAGTGTGATGCGCAGTCATCTCCTTCTTCATTTCATTCAGCATGATCGTCATCGTACGACTGAGCTTATCGCTGTTGGTGCGATGGTACCGGCTTATGAAGAATGAGATCGTTGCGACACCGATCACAAGGAATGAGAAAATGCTGATGAAGATGATGGTTGAATGAACCTGTGATCGTATGTTGATCTGGAACAGCTTGCCGAATCCCTTCCAGTTGTACCCCGTTTTCAGGATGAGGGAAATGAGTTGCACGATGGTGACGAGGAACAGGAAGCTGCAGAAGATGTAAGAGAAAAGTGTGATGCTTTCAATGATCGTATCGCGCTTTCTCACCATTACCACCACCTTTTCGTTACCGGCGCGGTACCAGAGCTCATCTGAGTCTCCGTTGATCCTTCTTTCGAATTCTTCCTTGGGGAGCTGCGACTCAAGCAATCTGGTGGGGAATGGATATTTGTTTGAGAGCGCAATCAGCCTGCGATTGCCATAGACCGCATACGAATAGATTGGTGAGTTCTCCGGATCATTCTTTGCGTATTCCTTAAACAGCACGGGGAACAGGGCATCGCTACTGTACTTTTTTGGATTGGATATGATGAAGAATGTGCCGAATGTCCTGCCGGAAGTGTCTGTCACATTTCGTTGAGTAATGTAGGTGAACTTGTCGAATGATGCGCCGTAATAATAAAGGTCGCGCGTGCCGGTGGGTTTTGCCTGCGCCTTTACGATCATCTTCAATGCCTCGAAAGAAAGTGGATCATCGATGTACAAAGGCTTGCCGAGCGAATCATACACGTAGAGCTTAGTCTCGTATTTATTGAGGTATCCTTTGTAATTGCTGGTAACAATGCTATCGCGAAGGACTTTTCCTTCAATGCTGTCTTCAAACCTGTAGAGATTTTCGAGAAGGAAATCATTGTCCAGGTACTTAATGGCAATGTTAATTAGCCGCTAGCTGGAAGGGTCTGTTTTCAAGGCGAGCTTCTCTGCATAAGTC
>CBINHQ010000550.1:0-1926 GCA_966250475.1 uncultured Chitinophagaceae bacterium | reverse complement strand
TCAAAATTTTCCGTCCAGGGAAGAGTCATTGAAGCAGTTGTTAATTGCAAAGCAGGAGTAACATCTGTGCCTATACCGCAAATTATAACTCTTCTAAACCAGGAGGTGGCGCTAAGGTTTGCAGTATATGAGCTACCCGTTGCGCCTGGAATCGGGTTAAAATTTACTCCGTCAGAAGAGATCTCCCATTGGTAGGTCAGGCCTGAACCAAAACTTGCGCCAGTGACATTCAAATCCACACTTGCACCTACGCAGTAGGGCCCGCCGGGAGGCGGAGTAATCGTACCAGGATTAAGTGAGCCGGGTACACAAGGTGGAAGGGTAAGACCTAAACGAATATTCGGGCGATTTGCGCTTCTGGTTCCCAGGCCTGTGGAAGGTGAATTATCACTATTCCAATATTGGTAGTATTCAGAAGAAGGCTGCGTTGTATACCTGAACTGCTTACCGGTAGAACCTTCACCGCTACCAGTTCCTCCAAAGTTTGTTTCAATTATTACTTCAAGATTATTGCTGCCCGAATAATTAAACGGTGCAGTGAAATCAAGTTGAACCCATGTTCCGGCAACAAAACTTGCGGAGGGTATAGTGGTTGGGCCATATACAAGGGTTGCTCCGGCAATTTCAGTTGCATAACTAGTTGTACCCGTCATTCCATCGGGCCGCTCTTTCATGTATACCCTGACATCTACTGCATTTCCGGGGCTGGCTCCGACGCTATTTAAATAGAAGGCCACATTATTAATTGGGCCCGGAAGTCCAATTTCGGCTGCTCTATAAATAAGGGCAGTACGCTCATATCCCCAATAGCTTCCCAGTGGGTCGTTTACACTTCCATTGTTTGTGTTTGCAGCTGGAATCGTAATCTGCGCATTGATGTTTTGAGAATTCGAAAAAAGTAGGAGCAAAAGAAATAACAGCGGGTAAATCTTTCTCATAAGCAGAGTTTGAAATTACTATAAAGTTTTGGCGTCCTGTCCAGGGACTTTAGTGATGGAAGGTATCTAATTTTTTCCTTACACCAATTTTTTTCGTTCTAAATTTCTTTTGTCCAGAGCCTTGCATCCACGCCTGGGTTCCAACTGGTGGCTAACCCCAGGAGACGCAGCCCAGGATGCCTTCGAGCTTTTCGGCATACTACCACCAGAAAAAATTCGTTCTAAGTATCATCTGGAAATCAATTTCTTCCTTTAAAATCAACAGATTGAAAACCTGGATTTTCACCATCAAGCTGGCATTTCTCTTACTTGGCACTATTCCCCTCTCCGCGCAGATGATTACTGGAGTTTGGAGAGGCAAGATCAACCGGCAGAAAGTTGAGGTCAGGATCATTCAATCGGGCGACAGCCTCCGGGGTTCCGCACATTATTATGAATCCGCAAACAAGTATCGCAAGTACAGCATTCGAGGTTATTTTGATGCGAACACGAATGAGGCAGTGTGGTGGGACGACCAGCTCATAAGCCAACAACCACCCGGAAACGGACGCGGAATGATGGCCATGCTTTCGCGCGCCGATTTCAACTGCCCCGGCAGTGGAAGAATGATGCTGGATGGTAAAGCAGGAAGAGTTGACCAGGATCCTCGCGGCGAAGTACACCTGGATAAGGTTGAAGGCGGTATGTTCAACGACGACTGGGACTTCGTGATCGATAATTTTCTCGCCGGAGCAAATGATCCCTATATCATCGACAGCATTGGTAGTCTTGCCATCGGAGCTGTCACCACAGAGCCGATGGAGTTCCTCACACTCACGGAACCTCCTTCGGAAATACCCATGGTGATGATTCCGCCTCCACAAAAGGAACCAGAAGTTAAGACCGTGACTCCGCCGAAAGAACCCGAGATCAGTACAGTGACGCCACCAATAGAAGAAACCAAACCAATAATTAATCCCCCCACGATCGAAGAAAAGTACAGCGCAAG
>CBINHQ010000549.1:0-1929 GCA_966250475.1 uncultured Chitinophagaceae bacterium | reverse complement strand
AAAGGTGGAAAGTACATGCTGAGGGCATACACACCCGGCATGCTGGAGAGCAATCCCGAATATATCTATCAACGACAGTTGACCATACTCGGAAAGAACGATGCAGATAATTCAATAGCCGATGTGAAACAGACCAGGCTTGAATTCTTTCCCGAAGGAGGCTCGTTCGTTACCGGCCTTTCCAATACCATTGCTTTCAAGATCACCGATGGCGCGGGATTTCCGCTCGATGGATCCGGGCGCATCATGAAGGATGATGGAACTATCCTCGAAACATTCAAGTCGCTCCACGATGGCATGGGCTACTTCGACCTCACGCCTGAGGAAGGGTTGAAATATTATGCAGTACTGGATGGTAATGCAGAAAATTCCAAACACTATTTACCCGCGCATTCAAAGAAAGGAATCGTTTTCAGAATTCTTTCATCGGGAAATGCGAAACAATTCGAAATTATGGAACGCGGCGATGATCCCGACTTCACTGCTTCATACATGATCGGGCAGATGCAGCATCGCGTTGTGTTCACCACTAAGTTTCCTGAAGATCGAAAGTCTGCACCGCAGGGAACGATTCGCACCGAAGACCTTCCCTCCGGCATAATGCAGGTTACTGTATTCAACAAGCATGGAATGCCGCTGGCTGAAAGACTCACCTTTATCAACAACAAGGAATACATTTTAGATGGAACATTAAGCATCGATACAACTGGAATCTCACCGAGGGAATACAACAGTTACACGATTTCGATGAAGGATACAGTTGTGGGAAGTTTCTCTGTGTCTGTCTACGATGCCGACTTCGATGATCGCGCCGCACGGGAAGAAAACATTTTCTCCGGGCTGTTACTTACATCCGATCTCAGGGGATACATTCATAACCCTGCCTGGTATTTCAACACAGATGAAGTAGCCTATCAGGATCTCCTCGACCTAGTGATGATGACGAATGGCTGGAGAAGATTTGAATGGAAGGAACTTCCCAGGCTTGCAGGAATGAAAAAGGATGAGAGGTCAGACTTCATCAGCCTGTCGGGAAAGGTAATGCTCGAAGGAACGAAGAAGCCGTTCGCGGAAAAAGAACTAATGGCGCTAATTCAGCCAATGGAAGGAAATCGTGATGTGAAGATGACCACAACGGACAAGGAAGGGAACTTCCGCATCGACTCCATATTGTTTTTTGAAAGAGCAAGGATCTTCTTCAGCGATATTCGAGGTAGAAAGAATAAATACATCGATGTGAATATTGGTAGTGATTCCATCACGCGTGAATACAAATTGCCCGACATCAATTTCAACGATTATCCAAACGACCGTGCGAAAAGTCAATTGCTAATGGCCAGGATGCAGGCCGAATATGCAGATGCGCTTAAGGCCGATGGTGAGATGCTGGATGAAGTAGTTATAAAAGGAAAGAAGAAATCGAGGGTTGAAGAGTTCGAGGAAAAATATGTAAGCACGATGTTTTCAGGTGAACCAGTGCGAAGACTTGAATTCTTCGAGGAAGACCTGGGACCTTATGCCAACATCTTCGATTACCTGAGCATGCGCGTGCCGGGCGTAACCATTGTCCCTCCTAACTACATGGATAGTGATGGTCCTGCGGGTTATGGAATTTTCTTCAGGCAGGGACCGACAGTCAGCAGCATGGGAAGCATTCCGATGATCATCTTCCTCGACGAGGTGCAGACTTCTCCGGATGTTGTGGCCACCATTCCGGCTAACCAGATCGCGATGGTGAAGGTGTTCAGCAATTTCGCCGGGGCGCCAGGCGGAGGCGCGGGTGGAGCGATGGCGATCTACACAAAGCGCGGGCAGGACCTCGCCAATACAATGCCCACAGGAGGAGTGATGTTGAGTGCGCCCGGATATACAGTCTCCAAACAATTTTATTCTCCTGATTATTCCGTGAAGAAGAAAGACAGCAGGCCC
>CBINHQ010000548.1:0-1930 GCA_966250475.1 uncultured Chitinophagaceae bacterium | reverse complement strand
CTACAATACACTTGGAAACTTCCTCTCTTCATTCCCCAGGCATGAAGACGCAGATGATCTCATGCGCGCATTCGTGAGTAAGTTAGAGAAATCCGAAGGACTCGAAGACGGCGTGGATGTGGCCGACTCCTATGCCAGCATCATGGAGACTTTGAAGCCAAGAGCAGCGGAGATGCTGAAGAACGTACAACTGAATTACGAACGCAATGCCCGCGACAACAACCACCGCGGCATGGCTATTTACAACATTTTGTATAAACTCTTCCTCTCTGCAGACAGCAGCACCAACATCGACCTGACAAAAGAACTCGGCATACCTCCCGTGTACAACATTCCGTTCTCTTCTCTCGTGAACGAGAACGGCGAAGTCATTGCACAGGTATTCTTCTACGGAGATAAAGATGGACAAACCATATTTGTAGGTTTCCAAAACATGTTCCCTGCCTCCAACTGGAAGATCGACCGCAGCAATCCACAATGGATCACGATCAGATCAACCAACGGCAAGCCCGTGATCATTTATGCCAATCGTCCGCTCGACGAAGAAAAAGGCGAAGACGACAGGGCACAGCAGGCACTTGGGGAATACCTCGCTAAGAATAATATTCGTCCTACAGTGACCATTCACCGCGGGCACAGCTATTTTGCAAACAGCACAATCGCCTACATGGCCCCATCCTCGAAGATCGTGTTCATGGGTTCCTGCGGAGGCTACCATCTCATCGATTCCATCCTGCATAAATCAACCGACGCGCATATCATTGCATCGAAGCAGATAGGAAGAACTGCGATCAACAAACCATTCTTCTCCCTGCTTACCGAGAAACTTCGCAACGGGAGCGGCATCGACTGGATACCGTTCTGGAAGGAATTTAAATCCCGCGCCAACACCGACGGCTTCGAGGATTACATTCCGCCTTACAAGAATCTTGGCGCCATTTTCATCAAGGCATACAGGAAGTCGATGGGAGAGGAAATGTAACAGGATCTCCTAACCCAAAACAAACAGCAATTGGCCTCCCGCAACATATTTTTCGATATTGGTTTATTAAGGAGGGTGTTCCGATACGCTGCGCCATACAAGAGAAAATTCTATCTCTCAGTGGCGTTGGCAATCATTCTTGCATTCATCACTCCCGTCAGGCCACTGCTCATTCAACTCACGGTCGACAAATACATCATGAACTCGATCGAACAGATGGTGATCAACATCACCCTCATTCAGATCGGGTTAATACTGGTGGAAACCGCCATGCGTTTCCTGTTTACATTCACCACGAATTGGCTTGGGCAATCTGTTGTGCGCGACTTGCGCGTATCAGTTTACAGGAAAGTGCTCGGCCTCAACCTCACGCAGTTCGATCGCACACCCATCGGCACACTTACCACGCGTACAATAAATGATATCGAATCCATCAATGAGATTTTCGCAGAAGGTCTTGTACCCATCATCGCCGATCTTCTTTCAATCGTCTGCGTGCTTAGTTACATGTTCTACATCGACTGGCAGTTGACGCTCGTGGCGCTCGTACCGTTTCCACTCATACTCATCGCGACATATTATTTCAAGGAAAGCATCAACCGGTCATTCTTCAGAGTGAGAAACGCAGTGGCGCAATTGAATGCATTCGTGCAGGAACACCTCACGGGAATGTCTATAGTGCAGGCGTTCGCAGCAGAGAAGAAGGAGTATGATAAATTCAAAACCATCAACCGCGAACACCGTAACGCAAACATCAGGGCGATCTTCGCCTATTCCATTTTCTTTCCCATGGTGGAAATCGTGCTCGCGATATCGATTGGATTAGTGGTCTGGTGGACTTCGAAGGATGCGCTTCAACTTCAGCAAAGCCAGCAGGGAACCGTAATCTCATTCATTCTGTGCCTAAACCTTCTCTTCAGGCCGCTGCGTGTGCTGGCAGATAAATTC
>CBINHQ010000547.1:0-1930 GCA_966250475.1 uncultured Chitinophagaceae bacterium | reverse complement strand
TTCAGTCCTTTGCTCTACCAACTGAGCTACCGCACCAACAAGATTTTTGGTTCCTTTTCCGCCTTCCGGCGGATACCGCACCAATTAGGGTTTAGTCTTCTTTCAGCGGATACCGCACCAAAATCGGACTGCAAATATAGGGCAATTAGCTAATTCACCAATTTACAAATTGCCCATTTACATCCCATACTCACTCAAAAACTTAATCCTCATAATCTTCAACTGCTCCCAGTTAAAGCCGAACTCGGCCAGTTCTTCCTGGGCTACCTGCAGGGATGAAGTGTCGCAGCCTTTGAAGTATTCGATGATCTCCTCCTGCTCGTTATCGTCGAGCATTTCGTCGATGGCATAGTCGAGGTTGAGGCGGGTGCCGCTGGCGGCAATGGTCTCCATCTCCTCCAGCATCTCATCCAGGCGCCAGCCCTTGTTGCGGGCAATGGTTTCCAGGGAGACTTTTTTATCCGTATTCTGAATGATGTAAACCTTGTTACCGCTCTTGTTCACCACACTCTTCATCACAAAATCATCCGGACGCTCAATATTGTTTTCTTCAACGTAAGCAGCAATCATTTCCACGAATGGCTTGCCATATCTCATCGCCTTGCCCTTGCTTACCCCCTGGCATTTTTCCAGTTCTGCAATCGTACGAGGATAGAGTGTAGCCATGTCCTGCAGCGAAGATTCAAGGAAGATCACAAACGGAGGCAGACTCTTCTTCTTCGCTTCCTTCTGGCGCAATTCCTTCAGCATCTCGAAGAGGCGTTCATCGGTTGCCGAACCCGTTGCCGTTTCAGAACCTTCTTCATCATCTGCATTCGCATCGGCAAACACATTGTTGAGTACGACCGTAAAGGCTTTAGGTTTCTTCAGGAATGATTCTCCTGCCTTGGTGATCTTGAGCACTCCGTATTCTTCAATATCCTTCTTCAGCAATCCCTCGAGCAACATCTGCCTGATGAGAGAATTCCAGAAGTAGGCCTCCTTATCGTTTCCACTTGCAAACACATCGAGATTCTCGTGGCGGAACATCTGGATCTGCGGCGTAAGCCTTCCCATGATGATGTTCACCGTGTAGTCCGTAGCAAATCTCTCATCGAGCTTCTTAATTGCCTTGAGTACGATACAAGCCTCAGCCTTTGCCTCAACTCTTTCTCTCGGATGCTTGCAATTATCGCAATTGCCGCAGTTTTCAGTCTCGTACTCCTCACCGAAATAACTCAGCACAACCTTTCTCCGGCAAACGCCACTCTCCGCATACGCAACAGTCTCGTTGATTAGCTGCGCACCCACTTCACGTTCGCTTAGCGGCTTGTCGCGCATGAGGTGCTCGAGCTTGCTCACATCCTTGTGCGAATAATAAAGAATACATTTTCCTTCCAGTCCATCTCTTCCGGCACGGCCGGTCTCCTGGTAATAATTCTCGATGGACTTTGGAATGTTATAATGAATTACAAAACGAATGTCTGGCTTATCGATTCCCATCCCGAAGGCGATGGTGGCAACGATCACCTGTACATCCTCGCTGAGGAATTGGTCTTGCCTTTCGGCCCTTAGCTTGCTATCAAGTCCTGCGTGGTAAGCAACGGCCTTAATTCCGTTGGCTCCAAGTATCTGCGCAAGTTCTTCTGTTGTCTTCCTGTTGAGTGTGTAAATGATCCCGCTCTTCGTCTTCATCGACTTGATGAAACGCACAATGCTTTCATCGGTCTGACTCGTCTTGATCTTTGGCTGAATTTCGGAATAGAGATTCGGACGATTAAATGAAGAGATGTAAACCTTCGGTTCACGCAGGTCGAGATTCTTCACAATATCGCTCTGCACCTTTGGAGTTGCTGTAGCAGTAAGCGCGATCACCGGCACATCGGGATTGATCTGCACCATCATTTCGCGAAGCCTGCGGTATTCCGGACGGAAATCATGACCCCATTCG
>CBINHQ010000546.1:0-1933 GCA_966250475.1 uncultured Chitinophagaceae bacterium | reverse complement strand
TGAAAATAACATGGGATAACACCCTGATGTATAATGGATTCCGGGAATTCCGGTAATTCCAGAAATTCCGATTTCCGATTCCAAATTGTATTGAGCGAAAAAATTTGTAACTTTTTAGATATGAGTGATGAATGAAAATCAAGTGAAGTAATTTCGTCATACTCAGCTTTTCCCACCAAAACCTTATCAAATGACTTATCAGGATTACCTAAACGCAATTGTCAAATATTGTGAATGTGGAGTCAGCGAAGGAAGATGGAAAGAATTAAATCGGCCTACCCCGGGCAAAATAAAGCGGCTCTGTCTGAGCCGCGTAAAATCAGGACTAAGTAAGAGTGACGAAGAATTTCTCGAGAAATTTTTTGAAGATTCAAATGTTATTGATTTTGCGAGAAAGGTGAAGAACGAACTGGACAGATTTAAACCGCTTGCTAATTTTCTGAAAAATGAAACAGAAAAGCCAAGCGACAAAACCTTAGAGTTTCTCGGCTGGTTGATAGAATTTCCAGATCGGCCATACAATCCAAAATTTGATTATCCGGGTAAATATCCTTCGTCAACCAAGACAGTAAGTAGGATCCATAGTGCAGAACCATCTGCTGGAACACTGACAAGGGAAGAAGATCGGATTAAGGTTGTAGCTGAAACGAAGGAACCCGAAGGCACACTGAAGAAGATATTTGCATTTTTCTCTGATTTGCCTAAGAGAAAATCCATCGCAGCAGGACTTCTCTTCGCCACAATCGGCTCAGGCGCATTCTTCACACAACAGGCAATAGTAGGAGGGAAGAAGACAGCGAGCGGGCAATGCATGTACTGGAACGGTACGAAGTATGTACTGACATCCTGCGAGCCGAAGGGAGGAGATACATTGGTGATTGCTGCGGATTACGATAAACTGGAGAATTTCGAACTGATCACGCGCAAGGATACGCTCACAAGTTGGGCAGTTGGAAAATTCTGGTATTTGAAGAAAGACAACCAAATCGAAGTCTTCACAGCCAGGGGAACTCATCCTCTCTATCCTGAAAAATCGTTGAGGAAACTTTCGAAATACATGTTTGAAAAACACATTGAACCTTTGAAGAAAAAATCACTCGCGGAAAAGTGAAGCCAGGCATAACTTATTAGCAAATCTGATATTTGCAAGCCAGATATTGTTTTTTTTTCAGCCTGAATTTACCTAACTTATCACTTTCAAACGCTTGCCGAAAAAAAATTGAATCAATGGAACCAATCACCATACTCCTGGTCGATGATCATAAACTGATCAGGGACTCCTGGTCATTCATTTTAAACAGCGACCCACGCTTCAAAGTAATTGCCGAAGCCAGCAGTGGTGATGTGGCAGTGGACCTCGCTCGGGAAAAGAAACCCGCCGTAATCCTGATGGATGTGAACATGTCGCCCATCAACGGCTTCGACGCCACAAAGCTGATCACGAAATACTCTCCAGGCTCCAAAGTGATTGCCGTCTCCATGCACACCATGCCCGCCTACGCCAAACGCATGATGCAACTCGGCGCACTTGGGTACGTCACTAAGAATTCATCGAAAGAAGAGCTAATCAAGGCCATCCTGGATGTACACAGTGGTAAGAAATACATTTGCGAGGAAGTGAAGAATATTCTCGCACAAAAGGAACTCGAAGAGGAAGATGCTCCCGGCGACCTCAACGCGCTCTCCCGTCGCGAACTCGATATCATTCACCTTATAAAGGAAGGACTCTCCTCTAAGGAAATCGCCCTCAAACTCGACATCTCACTTAAGACCGTCGAAGTACACCGGTATAATATTTTGAAGAAGCTGAAACTCAAGAACACTGCCGCGCTCGTCAACTTCATTAATGTACATGGACTTTAGCAATTAACTAATTAACTAATCCTGTCTTCAAGTAATAAGTGCAATTTTTTTCTGTAGCACTTGGTTAGGT
>CBINHQ010000545.1:0-1937 GCA_966250475.1 uncultured Chitinophagaceae bacterium | reverse complement strand
CTCTACCTTATTGTCTTTGGCTCCTTGCTGGCGTATTCGGCCTATGTGTTTGCCATCAGCAAGCTGCCACCGACACTCGTGTCGATCTATGCGTACATTAATCCAGTGGTTGCCGTACTGCTTGGATGGATGCTGCTTTCAGAGAAGATGAACATAAATATGATTTTGGGTACGCTGGTCACATTAGGCGGAGTGTACCTCGTAAATCGTGAATTCAAAAAACAATTGGCATGAACAGGATTGAAATTATCGACTACAAGCCCGAACACCAGCCACACTTCGAGAGATTGAATCGAGAATGGATTGAAGAATTCTTCGTGATGGAGGATTCCGACACACGCGTGTTGACGAAGCCCGACGAAGAGATCATCTCCAAAGGTGGTGCAATTCTCATGGCAACTTTCGATGGCGAGATCGCAGGAACGGTTGGTTTGAAGAAGATGAATCCCGTTACGTTTGAATTCACCAAAATGGCAGTCGACAAGAACTTCAGGAGAAGAGGGATTGCTGAACACCTGAGTTACGCAAGCTTTATCAAGGCGAAGGAATTGGGTGCTGAGACCGTTGTGTTGTTTTCAAATAGTCTTTTGAAAGGAGCGATTCTGCTCTATGAGAAGATCGGGTTCAGGCATGTGCCCGTCACAGAATCGTACTACGTGCGTTCGGACGTGAAGATGGTCATCGATGCGGATGAGGCAGAAGCGGCGGCCAGGAAATTTTTCTCAGAGAAAAAGGAATACATTCATTAAATCAATACCGATGGAACTTATTACCGACATCCCCATTCGGCGCGTAAGCCGTTCGCGGATTAACGAACTCAGGGAGGGAACCCTGGAGTTCGGGAAGTATGTATCTGACCACATGCTGATGTGCGATTATGCCGGGGGAGAATGGAAGAGTGCGCAGATTTTGCCGTACATGAATATTTCAATGAGTCCTGCTACGCTTGCATTGCACTATGGTCAGACAGTTTTCGAAGGCATGAAGGCATTTCGCATGGAGGATGGCAGCATCAACATCTTCCGGATAGAAAAGCATTACGACCGGTTCAGGCGTTCGCTCGAGAGAATGTGCATGGCTGTACCGCCGAAGGACATCTTCATGGAAGGCCTGAAGAAACTGATCGCTCTCGATAGCGAATGGGTGCCGTCCGAGAATGGGTCCTCACTCTACATTCGTCCCTTCATTTACGCAAGTGAAGCGAAGTTCGGCGTAAAGGTTTCCGATCAATACCGATTCATCATCTTCACTGGCCCTGTACCTGCATTGTATGTTGATCCGATAAAGGTGAAGGTGGAGACAGAATATATTCGTGCCGCAAAGGGAGGAACAGGTTTTGCGAAATGCGGAGGAAATTATGGCGGAGCGTTCCTGCCTACCCAAAAGGCGAGACATGCGGGTTACGACCAGGTGTTGTGGACGGACGGTGGTGATGATCCCTGCATCGAAGAGTCGGGCATGATGAATGTGATGTTTGTGATCGATGATACAATTGTAACCGCGCCGCTTTCGGATACCATTCTCGATGGCGTGACGCGTGATTCCTTGCTCACTCTCGCACGTGAAATGGGGTTGAAGGTGGAGGAGAGAAAATTGTCGGTAAAGGAATTGGAGAATGGTTTCCGTGACAACGGCATCACCGAGGCGTTCGGTGTGGGTACGGCGGCAGTGGTAGCGCCGATTGATACGATTGGAATTGGTGAAGTGGATTATCGTCTGCCCGAATACACTTCTTCTTCTATTCAGTTTAAGTTGGCTACCAGGCTTGAAGATATTAGGAGAGGAAGGGCAGAAGATAGTTATGGTTGGAATTGCAGAGTTAGTTGACCGTGGACCGTTGACAAGCTTGCCCCGATGAAAATCGGGGTTGACAGTTGACCGTTGACCGTTGACCGTTAACCGTTGACCGTAAACCGTCTCTTCGATGAGAGATGAGA
>CBINHQ010000544.1:0-1939 GCA_966250475.1 uncultured Chitinophagaceae bacterium | reverse complement strand
AGCGCCTGGCGTTGACAAATCGCGAAGCAATTATCGACGAACTGTTTGTACTTCGAATACACGGTTCCTTTTACGATCTTATCGCCGCCGTAGAAATCATCATTAAACAATGGATGCCCGATGTGCTTCATGTGTACGCGGATCTGGTGCGTGCGGCCGGTCTCGAGCACGCATTGTATCAGCGTAACATATCCGAATCTCTCAAGAACCTTGTAGTGAGTGATGGCTTCCTTGCCGTGGTCTCCTTCAGGGTAGGCTTCGAATAATTTTCTGAAACGAAGGTGTCTTCCCACGTGCGCGACGATAGTGCCTTCATCCAGTTGCACATCGCCCCAGACGAGGGCTACATACTCGCGACGAATGGTGTGATCGTAGAATTGTTTAGCGAGTTGACGCATCGCGGTGTCAGTCTTGGCGAGCACAAGCAGCCCACTCGTGTTTTTGTCGATTCGATGCACGATTCCGAATCTCGGGAGAGTGTCTTCAGTCAGGTCAGGCTGCTTTTCCTTCAGATACCATGCTACACCGTTCAGAAGCGTGCCGGAATAGTTTCCGCTTCCGGGATGCACTACCATCCCGGCTGGTTTGTTGATGATCATCAGGTCTTCATCCTCGTACTCGATGTTGAGGTTCATCTTCTCCGGGACAACCTCGGTCTCTTCGGGACTCATGTCGGAGTACACAACGATCTCATCGAGTCCTCTAACTTTGTAATTCGGGCGTACAGGCTTCCCGTTCACCTGCACCATGCCGGCGTTGATAGCCTGCTGCAGCTTGTTACGAGTGGCGCCTTCAATCCGGTGCATCAGGAACTTATCGATGCGCAGCGCCTCCTGTCCCTTGTCAGTGCGGAAGCTGAAGCGCTCGTAAAGCTCATCGCTGTTGTCCTGTCCTTCGCCATTCTGTGATCGTATTTCCTCTTTCATAGCAGGTGCAAAGGTAATGGTTGAAGTTTTGTTGGTAATTTCGCCGCTGGCAAATAATGTTAAATGAATGTGATGCAAAAGCAGCCAGTTTATTTTGAGGACCTGGGAGTGATGGAATACAAGGCCGCCTGGGATTACCAGGAGTCGTTGCTTCAACAAAATGTGAAGGTGAAATCACTCGCGTATCAAAACGCGGATGCGGCGGATTTGCAGGAAGCGACCAGGCATCACCTTCTCTTCGTGGAGCACCCTCATGTGTACACACTTGGGAAGAGCGGAAGCATCGAGCATGTGCTCATCAATGATGATGCGAGAAAGGAATTAGGCGTGCAATTCTTTCATACCAACAGGGGAGGAGATATAACTTATCATGGCCCCGGACAAATTGTGGGTTACCCGATACTCGACCTTGAGAAGTTTGAAACAGACATTGGCAAGTATCTCCGCAACATCGAGGAGGTAATGATACTCACGCTGCAGCAATACGGAATCACGGCAGGAAGGTCGAAGGGAGAAACAGGAGTTTGGATTGATGCGGATGTTAAAGGGAAAGAGCGAAAGATCTGCGCGATTGGAGTGCGTAGCAGCAGGTGGATTACCATGCATGGCTTTGCATTAAATGTGAATACAGATCTCAGTAAGTTCAACTTCATCATACCATGCGGCATACAAGACAAGCAGGTGACATCAATCGAAAGGGAATTAGGAACAAAGATTGACGTAGAAGAATGTAAGAACCTGATGAAAGAGAATTTTTCCAGAGTGTTCAATGTGGAACTCTTCCCTGCGTCGGATCAAAACTGAAATGCTTAGAATTCTTTCGGCAGATAGAATTTGTGCTTTTCTTTCAGCGTTCCATCCTCGTACAGCTCAAACTTGAACCATCCTGAATGGTAGAAATTGGTCTTGTCGATCTTGAAGCTTCTCTCCTCGACATCCTTTAATTCAAAGAGGAACTCATCTTCGATAGTGAAGAATTTTAGCGAGTACTTCTTGTCCTCGTCTTTGGGAAG
>CBINHQ010000543.1:0-1948 GCA_966250475.1 uncultured Chitinophagaceae bacterium | reverse complement strand
TCCTTCTGAAGGATTGCCGAGAAATGTGGCAGAGCCTGTGGTGGACATGCTGTTCCCGAAAGGAAGCGCCGGCCGCATTCCCATCATTGCCGTCACCGGCACGAACGGAAAAACAACGACCACGAGGCTCACTGCTCATATCGCGAAGAGTGCTGGAAAAAAGGTGGGGTACACGACAAGCGACGGAGTTTACATACAAAATCAGCTAATGATGCGCGGCGATTGTACGGGACCGGTAAGTACTGCATTCGTATTGAAGGATCCAACGGTCGACTTCGCCGTTCTCGAATGTGCACGAGGGGGAATTCTCAAGAGCGGTCTCGCCTTTCAAAATTGTGATGTAGCTATCGTCACCAACGTGGCTGCCGATCACATGGGACTCGGAGGCATTCACACGATCGAGCAGATGGCGAGAGTGAAAGCCGTGGTACCCGAAACTGTTTTCCCACACGGTTACGCAATCCTCAATGCTGATGATGATCTCGTCTATAGAATGAAGGAAAAGCTCAGTTGCAACATCGCTCTGTTCAGCATGGATGAGCATAATCCACGCATCAAGAAACATTGCGCCTCAGGCGGACTCGCCACCGTTTTCGAAAACGGATACGTAAGCATCATGAAAGGAACATGGAAGATTCGCGTGATGCCTGTAAAGGAAATTCCCGTCACCTACGAAGGAAAGGCCATTCACAACATCATGAACTGCCTTCCCGCCGTACTTGCTACTTACCTATTCCGGGACATCACCATCGAAGATGTGCGCACCGCGCTCGCCTCGTTCGTGCCCTCATCTTCGCAGACACCCGGAAGACTAAACTTTTTCAACTTTAGAAACTTCACCGTCCTTGCCGACTTCGCACATAACCCTCACGGGCTTCGACTGCTTTGCGATTTCGTGAACAAACTCGAATACCCGCTGAAGGTGGGCGTGATCTCCGGCACCGGCGACCGCCGCGACCAGGATTTGCAGGAACTCGGGGAAATCTCCGCAGGCTGTTTTGATGAGATCATCATCCGCTGCGACAAGAACCTTCGCGGCCGCACCGCAGATGAGATTATCAACCTCCTCAAGACGGGAATCGAGAAGGTAAACCCTGACCTGCCCGTAATGGTGATCCCCGACGAGAACAAGGCGCTAGAATACATTTACGCAAACCATAAGCCCGGCGCGCTCTACACAATCATGTGTGATGTGGTGGCCGGCGCAATGAAAAAACTGAAGGAACTCAAGGAACGGGAAGAATCCGACGTTATTATTGGATAAATTGCCAATTTGCCACCTTCAGAATTGGTTAATTCCCTTATTTTTGCACTCCCAAATCTGAAAAGGATTTGCCGGTGGCCCATGGTGTAATGGTAACACTACTGATTTTGGTTCAGTCATTTAAGGTTCGAATCCTTATGGGCCAACTACATTAATTAGCTAATTAACTAATTAATTAATTAGCTAATTAATTCCTGCCTTGTAGTATAATGGTAGTACGACAGATTCTGGCTCTGTATGTCAGGGTTCGAATCCTTGCAAGGCAACAGCCCGCTGAAAAGCGGGTTTTTTTATGCTATAGGTTTAGGGTTTTGGACCATGGGACACGGATTTGGTATGATTGCTTATGACTTTTTATGATCGATAAACAAAGTAGGCTGACTATCGAACCAATTCTTCAACACATTCCTTCAAACTCTCCTCCCAATTCCGTACCTCCACCCCATACGTCTTCATAATCTTCGAACAGTCCAATGCCGAAAACGCCGGCCTCTTCGCTGCCGTTGGATACTCTTCTGTAGTGATTGCCTTCACCACACAAGAAAGATTCGCGATTTCCTTTATGGCCTTCGCGAAGCCATACCAGCTCGTAATTCCCGCATTACTGTAGTGAAATATTCCGGGATTCCATTCGCTCTTTCCCGAATGGCAATTGTGAATGATGTTTAAAATCGCCTTAGCCAG
>CBINHQ010000542.1:0-1950 GCA_966250475.1 uncultured Chitinophagaceae bacterium | reverse complement strand
ATACAACACTCCGCTGATTGATGGCTACCAGAGCGGAAGCTTCCCAATGCCTAAGACCTTCATTTTCTGTATCGATGTTAATTTCTAACGATTGAAAAAGAAAAATATGAAACGCTTATTTCTCATCATATTAGCCACTCCGGTCTTCTACGGTTGCAATAAGATGATCGATCTTTATCCGCAATCGAACCTGAACACGGGAACGTACTATTCAAATTATGAAGAGGTGAAGGCTGGCCTCACAGGAGTGTATAATGGTCTTCATAACACTCTGTTCAATGAGTGGCAGATGACCGAGCTGCGAAGCGATAACTCCAAGCAGGGATCGCCTGGCAGTACAGCATCCACGAACAGGGATCTCAGCGACCTTGATATGTTCATCCCTTCTACCACACACCAGGGGATTTACAATTATTGGCTCGCCAACTACAACAACATCCGCAACGCAAATGTGGTATTGCAGAAACTTGGAGTGGTTTACGATTTTTCGACCGGCACGATCAGTTTCGCGGACATAAACATTCCCATCCAGGATGAGGACAGGAAGCAACTGGCCGGCGAGGCAATGTTCATCAGGGCGTATCATTATTTCAATTTGGTGAGATTGTTTGGCGGTGTCTTCCTCGTGCATGAGCCGATTACTCCTGCAGTTGCGAAGACTATGAACCGTGCGAGCGTGGCTGACATCTACAAACTCATCGAGGCAGACCTCAGCACAGCCGCCGCATCAATGAAGCCTTACACCTGGAGCCAGATTCCCAATGAAGACAGGGGAAGGGCTACTACATGGGCCGCGAAGGGATTGCTTGCAAAGGCCTATCTCACCCAGGGCAAGAAGACAGAAGCTCTCACTCTTTTGAATGATGTGAGGAATAATAGCGGCCATGCATTGCTGAATAATTATGCAGATGTGTTCTCAATTGCCAACGAAATGAACGCTGAGATCATCTTTGCTGTGAGATATAAGGCAGGCGGACTCGGACTCGGTTCACCATTCGCCAACACCTTCGCGCCTCTTGGTTCGGGATCGAACGTAATTAACGGCGATGGCGATGGCATGAATTATCCGACTTCGGAACTCGACACACTTACCAATGGCGACTTGCGCAAGCCCACGCTCATCGGGACTTATGGCACAGGCAACGCCACCAAGTGGTATGTCACAAAGTATCTTTCTCCAGTTACACTGGTGGATGATGCAGAAAACGACTGGCCGGTACTGCGCTTTGCCGACATTCTGTTGATGATTGCAGAGGCACAGGGTTACAGTCAATCATCAATTGATCTGATCAATCTCGTTAGGGCAAGAACTGGTCTCGCGCCGTATACAATGTTCGACCTGACAAATGTGGCGGAATTCGAACAGGCGCTTTCTCTCGAGAGAAGAATCGAGTTCGCATTCGAAAACCAGCGCTGGTTTGACCTCGTTAGGTTCAACACCACAATGACGACGGTCACTGCCGAGCAATCGATGAAGGATCATTTCGCTGATGAATACGATTCACATTACAGCGAATACCTTCCTCCTACGCCAACGCTGGCGGAACTGCAGGGTAATGTAACAGCACAGAAATTGTTGCTGCCGATTCCGCAGAGAGAGATTGATACGAATACGCAACTGGTGATTCCGCAGACTCCCGGGTATTAATTAGCTAATTATCTAATTAGTTAATTAGTTAATTGGGCGTTTTGATGTTCAAATACTAAATGATTTTTATGAACAGATTCTTTTGGATTGCATGTTTTTGTCTTGCCGGCTTTGTTGCTTCGGCGCAGGGAGATACGGTAACTTACAAACCGGTTGAGTATCCAGAAGGATATACCGCGCAGATTGATGTGGTGTATACGAAGGTCGATGGATGGGATGGCCGAATGGATCTTTACCTCGCACCTAAATCGGAGGGACCTGCGCCTGTTATCATCAACATTCATGGTGGTGGTTGGAATAAA
>CBINHQ010000541.1:0-1951 GCA_966250475.1 uncultured Chitinophagaceae bacterium | reverse complement strand
GCGGATTTGTTATGATTGCTTATGATTTGTTATGATCAAATCCGTGTGCATCCGTTCAATCCGTGGCTAAAAAAATCCTCCGAGGCTACAACCATTGTACGCATATTGAATATGATTGCTTATGATCGACGCAGATAGAGTCTCAGAATTTCAAGCACTATCATAATTCATCATAAGCAATCATAAAAAATCCGCGGCCCAATGTCCGGCACTTAAAAAGTTTGTGGTTTGGAGTTTGAAGTTTGGTTTAAGACCAGAAGTCCCTCATCTCTCATCCCTCATCTCTCATCTAAAACACTATCTTCCCTAACTTTACCCACACATGTTCGTCACCAACGATCAAAACAAAGCCAACGGCGAAAGCGAGAAGCCTTCACGCAAAAAACCCATGTATCCGGTTAACGACCGGCTGCGCCAATATCTCCGCGCACACGGCAGAGAAGTAAAACTTCCCGTTCTCTACAAAGACCTCCTCAACTTCACCTTTTCCGTTCCCATTCTCGACAAACACGGTAAAGACACTCTCTGGGAAAAGACCTCATACGACAGCCGCGAATGGGATTACATCCGCGAAGGACTCGTAAAGATCTACGCGATACTCAAGACCGAAGGCGACTTCAGTTTCACCAGTCACCTCGACGTAGCACGTGTTGACTACTGCACCTTCGGCAATTCAAATCCCTTCCGCATCAGGATCGTCAACAAGTACAACGATAACTACGATCATTACTACATCAAGATTGCTGATGCATCGAGGATATACGGACTGGAACTGGAACACGTTCTTTCCCCGAATCGCATCACCTTCTTCACACATGGAAACACACTGGTAGAAGAACACATCCCTGGAATTCCCGGCGATCTCTTCCTGCAACAAATGATCAACGATCCGCTCACGAACCGGATCAGGCTTGCGAAGGAATTCGTGAAGTTCAATGAACGATGTTTCGTTCGCCTTCTGGGCGACATGCGCAGCTATAATTTCGTGGTGGACATCACGCCCGACATCGAAGACTACCAGTATCGCATTCGCGCCATCGACTTCGACCAGCAGTCATACGAAGGAAGGAGAAGCCTCTACCTGCCGCAGTTCTTCAAGGAGAACTATCCTTACGTAGAACTTTGCCTCAAACATCTTAATCGCGAATCCATCGCGCAGTACCAGACTGAAGAGCGCACGCTGATTACGTTCAGGCTTGCCTCTTCGCGTTATAGAATCAAAGAGATACTCGACATCATGTCAACTGATGAAATCTCATCGCCGGAGAAGACAGAAGAGTTGAAAGAGCAATTAAACAGCTTCTTCCAGACCAACACGTTTTCAAAGTGTGCATCCATGGGCCAGGTGGTGAAAAGAAACCTTAAGCAGACCCTGCAGAAGAACCTTTTCCAGATTCAGAAAAATTTCGGGAAATCAGCAGATTAATTAGCCAATTAATTAATTTGCTAATCAGCTAATTAGTTACCTTCGGCCCCAAAAACCGACCGATATGGCTTCTAAACGAATTTCTGATCTGCTCGGCGATAAGGCCGGCTATTTACTCGAACACAAATCAAAGACGATTTCTAAAGACCAGCTTCATTTGCCGGGCCCGGACTTCGTGGATCGCAACTGGATCGCTACTGACCGTAACCCGCAGGTGCTGAGAAACCTTCAGTTGATGTACAACACCGGAAGACTGGCTGGCACGGGCTATCTCTCGATCCTGCCGGTGGATCAAGGCATCGAGCATTCGGGCGGCGCCAGCTTTGCGAAGAACCCCGAGTACTTCGACCCCGAGAGCATCATCCGGCTGGCGGTCGAAGGCGGATGCAACGCTGTTGCTTCGACCTTTGGCGTGCTGGGCATGATGTCCCGCAAATATGCCCACAAGATCCCCTTCCTGGTGAAGATCAATCACAATGAATTGTTGACCTTCCCGAACAGCTTTGAGCAGATCCTGTTTGGGAC
>CBINHQ010000540.1:0-1954 GCA_966250475.1 uncultured Chitinophagaceae bacterium | reverse complement strand
TAGCGAGACCATGATCATCAACATGCTTAAGCGCGGAGCAAAGGGATACATTTTGAAAGACAGCAAGCCTGCCGTTTTCAGGGAAGCGCTCGATAGCATTCGCGATACAGGTTTCTTCCTGAATGATCTCGTCGGCTCGAAGATGCTTAGCTATCTCCGCAATGAGGAAACGCAAGGCAAGGAAGTGGGAATTCTCGCAAGCATCACCGACAGGGAGATGCAGTTCCTGAAACTCGCAGCTAGTGACCTTACCATGAAAGAAATCGCGGACCAGATGCAGGTCAGCGTACGCACGGTGGATGGTTACCGCGACGAGCTATTTCGCAAACTCAACGTACAATCGAGAATCGGACTAGTGCTCTTTGCGATCAAGAATGGATTGCAAAAATTATAAGCGTTGACGCAACACTTCAACCATCTCATTCTTCCATCCGGAAAAACTTCCGTCGAGAATTCTCCTCCTTCCTTCCTTCACCAACCAGAGATAGAACGCAAGGTTGTGCACGCTCGCGATTGTCAGTCCCAGCAATTCCTGCGACTTGAGCAAATGCCGCAGGTATGATTTGGAGTAATAGTTGCTCACCGAACAATCAATCCCATCGTCGATCGGAGAAAAATCAAACTCCCATTTCTTATTATCGATGTTTATCACACCCTTGCTGGTAAACAGCATTGCATTACGGCCGTTGCGGGTCGGCATCACACAATCAAACATGTCCACACCCATTGAAATGCATTCGAGAATATTCCAGGGAGTGCCAACGCCCATGAGGTATCGTGGCTTTTCCGCGGGAAGGTTTTCGCAGCACCATGCGCAGATCTCATACATCACATCTTCGGGCTCTCCTACGCTCAATCCTCCGATGGCATTGCCGGTTAAGTTTTTGGATGAAACGTATTCGCAGGATTGTTTTCGGAGATCCTTGTAAGTCCCGCCCTGTACAATCGGAAAAAGGTTTTGCGTGTATCCGTATTTATCACTTGTGGATGTGAACCTTTCAATACAACGGTCAAGCCAGCGGTTCGTCAGTTGGAGGGATTTATCCGCATAGTTTCTCTCGCATCCTCCGGGAGGGCACTCATCGAAAGCCATGATGATGTCTCCGCCGATGGTGCGCTGAATGTCCATCACATTTTCCGGAGTAAACAAATGCCTCGATCCGTCGATGTGCGACTGAAAGGTTACACCTTCTTCTTTTATCTTCCTTGTTCCCGAGAGTGAGAACACCTGGTAGCCACCGCTGTCGGTAAGGATCGGTCCGTTCCAGCCGTTAAAGCGATGGAGCCCACCGGCCTTTTCAAGCACTTCCAGTCCCGGCCTGAGGTAGAGGTGATAGGTGTTTCCAAGTATGATTTCCGCCTTCACATCATCTACCAATTGCTGCTGGCTGACAGCCTTCACGCTGCCGGCCGTGCCGACGGGCATGAAGATGGGGGTCTGGATTGAACCATGATCTGTGGTGATTGATCCTGCCCTTGCCGCGCTCCCGGGGTCGGTACCCTGAAGTTGAAACTTTAGTTCAGCCATGGCCGCGAAGTTAATTACCAAATTATCCAAATAGGTATTTTGTTAGCTAACTTTGCCGCCATGCCACCGACCAACCCGGAAGAAATGATTTTTTATTGTTTCGCCGCTATTACTTTAATACAGGTCTTCTATTACCTCTGGTTCTTCAGTCGCATTGCATTTTATAAGCCCCGTCAGAAATCGAAATCACAGCAACACCCGGTATCGGTGATCATTTGCGCGAGGGATGAGGATGAAAACCTGGCACGCAACCTTCCCGGTGTACTGGTGCAGAATTATCCCAGCACATACGAAGTGGTTGCGGTGAACGATAATTCCCTCGACGATTCGAAATATATTATGCAGGAACTCAAGAAGACATTCAAGAGCCTGAATGTGGTAGAACTCACGCAGGAAGCAAAACTCATCTCGGGAAAGAAGTATCCG
>CBINHQ010000539.1:0-1962 GCA_966250475.1 uncultured Chitinophagaceae bacterium | reverse complement strand
CATTTTATTGTGCCCGTCTTTTTGTTCATTTTGAATGGTTTTATTTTATTCCCACCTGAATCTCTTTTTAATTTTAAATTGTGACTGATAATTGATTTGTCAATAAGAGGCTGAAAGGGTCGTGACGAAAGACCTTATGGAATGTGAAAGACCCTGGTAATCTCAATAGCACTAACAATAATGCAAACAACTCTCTTAATAATCATCGCCCTCCTCCTCCTCATCGTCATCATCCTGATCATCGTATTCAGGCACAAGGGCGGCATGGAGTCACCCCTGCTTCAGCAGAAGGTGGGCGAATTGCAATCCGGACTCGCCAGGATCGAGACGAATCTCAAAGACGATTTCAAGGCCAGCCGCGACGAGCACTCGAACAGCGCGAGAATCAACCGCGAGGAACTGAACAAGGCCATCGGCGACTTCAGAACCGAGATCATGACCGCCGTGAAGGCGATGACCGAACAAAACAACGCCGCCCTCGAGAAATTAAACCAAACCCTCGAACAGAAAGTCTCCTCACTGATCGACAAGAACGAGAAAGGTTTCGGCAACTTCACCGACCGCAACTCGCTCCAACTCGAGAAGATCGAACGCAAGGTGGAGGACAATCTGAAGAATCTCAACGAACAGGCGAAGACCGACAACAACCTCATGCGCGACGCCCTGATGTCCGCCATGAAAGGCTTCCAGGAGACCTTCGAGAAGAACGTGAAGTCATTCAACGACCTCCAGAAAGAGAAATTCGAACTGCTGGAGAACAAGCAGAAAGAACTCGTGAAGAGCACGGAAGATAAACTCAACGTGATCAGGACTACCGTGGAGGAGAAGTTGGAGAAAACGCTGAGCGAACGCCTCGGCCAAAGCTTCGAAACCGTAGGCAAACAACTCATCGAAGTGCAGAAAGGCCTCGGTGAAATGCAAACCCTCGCACAAGATGTTGGCGGCTTGAAGAAAGTACTCAGCAACGTGAAGATGCGCGGCGGATTCGGCGAGGTGCAACTCTCCATGCTGCTCGAGCAGATCCTCGCTCCCGACCAGTACGAGTCAAACGTGAAGACCAAGGACGGCAGCAACGACAACGTTGAGTTCGCGATCAAGCTGCCCGGCAAGGACAACAACAGCGCACAAGTCTGGCTGCCCATCGACGCGAAGTTTCCGAAAGACGCTTATGAACAACTGCAAACCGCAATGGACGGCGCCGACGCCGTGCAGATCGATATCGCGCAGAAGAATCTCGACATCACCATCAAGCGCATGGCGAAAGACATCTGCGAGAAATACATCGACCCGCCTCACACTACAGACTTCGGCATCATGTTCCTTCCCTTCGAAGGCATTTATGCAGAAGTGGTGCGCAAGGCAAGTCTGCTTGAAGACCTTCAGCGTAATTACAAGGTGATCGTAACAGGTCCGACCACACTCGCAGCGATTCTGAACAGCCTGCAGATGGGATTCAAGACGCTGGCGATACAGAAGCGCAGCAGCGAAGTATGGCAGGTGCTTGGAGCAGTGAAGAAGGAGTTCGAGAACTTCGGCGGGCTGATGCAAAAGGCACAGAAGAATATTCAGACGGGACTGAATCAATTGGATGATGTGATGGGTAAACGCACGAAGGCGATTCAGAGAAAGCTGAAGAGTGTGGAGTCGTTGAGTGAGGAAGAAACGAGATTGATCTTACCGGAGATAACGGATGCGGAGCTCTTGGAGGAAGAACCTGGAGAAGGGGAGGAAGAGTAATGTTAGGGTTTAAGAGTTTAAAGGTTTAAGAGTTTAAGGGCTTTTAAACGTGTAGGTCTCTATCCCTGATCCTCATCTCTCATCGTAGCATGGACCATGGGCCACGGATTTGATATGATTGCTTATGATTTGTTATGATCAAATCCGTTTTCATCCGTGTCATCCGTGTCCAAAAAATTCGTGGCCCCGGTTTAATTTTTAGCCACGAATTGCACGGAATACACG